>SVQS01000005.1 GCA_015065205.1 Oscillospiraceae bacterium | reverse complement strand
ACCTTGGTAGTTAACAACAACGCCTGCCTCGGAATTTTTAATTTGTTCTGCCAGATCAGCAACGAGCTGTTGCTTCTGAACGAGAATGGAATTGCTGGGCATTCTGTTTGACCTCCTGTTAGATTTTTGAAATAAAAAAATCTTCCTTCCGGCAAGCACACTTACAGCCGTGAAGAAAGATTGATCGCACAAATAGGGATTCAATTCATCTCCTCGGCAGGAAAGCGTCAGCTTTTACCGGAACCTGCTGTCTTTGGATAACGCAGGTATTATACCACAAAGAGAATGGTTTGTCAACCCCTTTTTTGAAAAAAGTTGAAATATTTTTTGGATTTTGAATAGAAGAGAAAAAACGCGAGAAGTAGGAGCATCGGGCGGCGATTTTCCGCCGCCCTCTTCATAATCAGCTTATACACGTCCAAGTGTTTAAGTCTACTGATTCATATTTCGCATAGTCATAGGTACAGTTAAAATTTTCTTCTGATTTTGTGTACCGTATTGTTAAAATATAGGATTCACCAATCTGCGAAAAGTCAGTAACCTTTGCCCATGGCAAGTTGTCGTCTTGTGGCAATTCCGGTATGTTAACGTGAACCCAATTCAAACCACCGTCGGTTGTCAATAAGGTCCGTTCGCAAAAATCATAGTCAGCAGCGAAAATGTCTCCGGAAATGAGCCCAACGTCCTCAGATATCATTTTTGCATATACAATATGATTACGTAGATCGAGCAAAGGTATGTTCTGCAAATTGATTGATCGCCACGTGTTTCCGCCGTCTTCTGTTTTAAAGAAGTGAGATAATTTTGAGCTGCCTCTCGAATGACCTCCAACCACCTCTGTAAAGACAAACAAATATCCAACCTTTTCGCTTATAAAATCCCCGCTGAGAATATAACCTTCAACTTCGTGCATAGTTTCATCAACATCAAGCTCTACAACAGTTTCACTTTGGGAACCTCTATCAAAGCTTACTACGGTTATTTTAGGCTCATAGAATTGTTTTAAAACCAAAAAGGCTCGTTCATTGTTTGCGCTAGCAGCTGTAGTGGAGTATTTAACAGAATTAATGTCTTGGTCTGAAAGGGACGTTACAAGATGATCTTCCCCCCAGTCTGCTACGTGAACAGAGAATTCGCTGTTTTGATTGAATGTGTATGTCACATTGGAATTACCCCAGACTCCGTTATGAAAGGTTGGAGCTTTCCTTGCCGGTTTTATTTCGGCTTTTTCTTCGGTTTCTATTGTTGTAGTATTTGTCGTATTATCTATTTCATTTCCGGCGTCTTGCGCCTGTTGGCAGGCGGTGAGAGATGCGGTCAAAAGGGTAGAGGCAAGCAGTAGAGTTGCGATTTCTTTTTTTAGCTTCATAGGCATTTTTTCTCCGTTTCTTTGGCGTTTTTATCTCAAAAAATGTGAAATTTCAGGTTGTAAATTTATTATACCAAATCTTCTTTTTGCTTGTTCGCTTCGCTCAACCCGCAAAAGTGCGACTTTGCAAATTGCGTTGCAATTTTCTCTGCTTAGAATGACATACGGAAATTTTGCTTGGTGGTAATCGAGAGTAAAGGGGGCGACAGAAAACCTGCCGCCCGTTTGTGTTAGTCTACTTTTTTCAGGTAGCTCCATTCAACACCGTCGGAAGACGTGAACAAATAACAAGGCTTATCCGCTCCTTCATGAACGGCTTGCACATACAAATAATAGGTGCCGTCAATATATTGCAGGTCGTATGCTTGAATACCCCAATCTTTATCGGGAGATGAGTCAAAAAAGTTACTTAAATCAACAGGAATCCAAGTTAAACCGCCGTCCTTTGTAATATAGGTGCGCTCGTGGAAGCTATAATCACTGGCCCAATGACGTCCTGCAATGATGCCGATATCCGCTGTTGCGAATTTTGCTAATATCATACACTCCCTCAAATTGGTGTAGGGTGCGTTGCTACAGTCAATCGAAGTCCAAGTTTTTCCGCCGTCTTGCGTTTTGTAAAGCTTGGAAACCTTTTCGTAGCCGGATGCAAAATCAGGGTGTCCGCCTTCTTCAATTACAAAAATATAGCCGTTTTCATCATCTATAAAGTCACAAAAGATCTCGTTTTCGTTTATCGGTTTATCCCAAGTGATGGTTTGCTCGGTGATTTCATTGCTTCCCTTGGTAAAGGAGAGGATTTTAATGGATTTTCCAAGACCGTCCGGGTGATAGACAAAAATGCCTTTATCGCCGTATATCGTAGCGGCGCGGGCAAACTCCCAATTTATGTCTGTGTAGGTAAAGGGGAGCGCAACGGTTTGATTCCAAGCATCAATTTGCAAAAATACGTTGCCGTCTTCGCGATATTCGTACTTATACAGTACCTTTGCAGGGTAAACGCTGTAAGAGGGAAAATAGCTGCTGATGCACTCCGTGGAGTAGATGTTGGTGCTGTTTTCGGGGTGAATAACCAATTTCCAATTTTCCAAATCGGTGGAAACGAGATAACGAGGAATTTTTTTGGCACCAAGACCTCGTGCGGTTCGCAAAAAGATGATGTATTCTCCGTTTTCGTAGGTAAAATCGTATGCTTCGACGGAACCGAGCTCTATGGATGAACCGACTTTGTGCCAAGTCTTTCCACCGTCGGCAGAGACGTAGGTTTTGGATGACAGATCATCGTTGGCATGGTGACTGCCAAATATGCAGCCGACCTGTTCGTCCAGCATTTTTGCACAGATGATATCTTCTTTCCAATAAATTGAGGGCGAGGTTTCAACAGGCTGTTCAACCCATGTTTCTCCACCGTCTGTTGTTTTGAAAAAGTGGTGCAGTTGAATATCATTAGGACCGCCCAAAAGGAACAAATATCCTGTTTTTTCGTCAATGAAATTGCAATATTTCTGTTCGTAGCTGTAATTTCCCTCGGGGAGATTGAGGGGACGAATGGTGACCTCGGTATTCCATCTGGTAAATTGAATTAAGCTGATGGGCTTATCATCGGGGCTGAAATCTCTGAAGAAGAGCGTGCCCTCTGTCTCACTCAAAACAGCGGAGCAAGAATCCAACACATCTTCTATGATATACATATCATCACGTTTGGGAACGATGAAGAACTGATGCCACTCGGGAATATAGAGGATGAGGTTGCCATCCTCGTGAATGATATAATGAATACCATCGCTGTGGGTGCCATTGCAGGGAATGGTGTTGCGAGGTTGCACAAGCTTCCAAGACTTGAGGTCGGTGGATTCATGCTGTGTTATATATGAAAACGATTCTCCGCGATGTCTCACGCTCAACACATATTTTCCGTCTACATATTCAATGGATAGCTCTTCGTCATACCCGTATTCCTCGTCTGTTTTCGGTGCACCGTAGTCGGGACGCTCCCAAGTTCTTCCGCCATCGGTTGTAACGTATATTTTACCGTCTCCGTGCCAGAGCTTTTTAATGAATCCGGTGCTTTCGGTAAACATTTGTGCATCGTCAATACCCAAATGCATACTGGATTTGGGGGCATCAATAATGGGCTGACGTTCCCATGTTTTGCCGCCGTCTGTGGTTTTGAGGAAGGTTAAAAATTCGGTATCCCAGTAAAAAACAAAGGTATAACCGATTTGGTCATCTATGAAATTCCGGCGCACATCATAATCGATGCCGAGATATTCTTCATAAGGGGAAGGGGAGTTGTCGGTGCGTGTTGCGGTCAGCGTCCATTCTGTAAAGTCGGTGGATTTGCATATAAAGGTGACTTTTTCTTCCTCGTCTCCTTTTCCTTCTAACTTTTTCTCTGCCTTAAAGCTTGCTACGTATTTGTCGTTAACAACAATGATGCCATTAAATTTGACGAAATATTCCCCATTCGGATCCACGCAAGAGAAGGGCTGCAGCTGCCACGTGCCGCCGCCGTCGATGGTGGTATAGACGTCATATTGGTGAGTTAGCTCATCTCTGATATACACAAAGTAGCCACAATCGCGCGTTAGGAGAAAATCCCACGTTTGCAAATACCCGTCTGTTCCGCCAAAGGGTTCTCCTTTAGGGCTCCAGGTTTTTCCCATATCGGTACTTTCGTAAACTTGAATTTGCCAATTGTCATTTGCGGTAGCAGTATCTGCTTCACCCTCTTCTGTGTATAGGATGTAAAATTGGTCGGGGCTGTAAAGATTGTAATCGATATGCGGAGAAGAAAAGGGGCGGGTCTCCCACTCAAATTCGTTGATATGGCTTTCCAGAATGGCACCGCTTTTGTCGATTTTCATCGTTATGACCTTTATCCATGGATAAGTTTTATTCATAAAGTAAGGGTCAAACTCTGCCAAAACGTAGAGATAATCATCAGTGACCAAAACGTCATGCACATGGGTTGCGTTGGTTTCGTCGGTGATTTTGAACGCCTGATCCCAGTCCTTAACGTAAAAATAGTGGTTGTCAAAGTCATCGTTATAAACAAACGTATATACACCCGTGCCGGAGCGCTTTTCCCATTTGTAGATGTCCTCGGGAAGAGTGAAGAGCGAGCAGGTAATGTTTTCGCCAACAATGGGGTGCTCAAAGTTTATAGCATCGGTGCTTGGCGGTTCGGGCGTCGTCGTTTCGGGTGGTGTTTGTGGCGTGGTTTCGATTGTGGTGATTTCCGGCGTGGTTTCGATTGTGGTGATTTCCGGTGTTGTATTATTACCTATTTCAGTTCCACCGTCTGGCGTCTGTTGGCAGGCGGTGAGAGATGCGGTCAAAAGGGTAGAGGCAAGCAGTAGAGTTGCGATTTCTTTTTTTAGCTTCATAAGCATTTTTTCTCCTTTTCTTTGGCGTTTTTATCTCAAAAAATGTAAAATTTCAGGTTGTAAATTTATTATACCAAATCTTCTTTTTGCTTGCAACATCTGCGCTTCAATTTTTTTCGTCTCTCGCTAAATTTTTGAGTATTTTTTGTCACTTTATATAGTTCTTATATCCGTTCAATCTTTATTTTCTATCTTTTTACTATTGACATTTCTTTTTCTATATGATATAATCTATTAAAGACAAAAACGGACGACTCGGCACCGCGCGGGCAGATTGGCGTGCGGATGAAGTTTCGGGGAAGTTTGTTTTGTCAAATTTTTGAATATGTGAAGGAGATGCAGATGATCTTTCGGAACGCAACGGTTTGGACGCAAAATGGATTTGCAAAGCAGGATGCCATTTTTGATGGTGGAGTGCTTTCTTTTTCCAATTCCCAAATTGCCCCTGCTTCCGCATCCGAGATGCCTGTTTTTTCTAATTGTCTCATATTACCCGGTTTTTGCGACGTGCACGTGCACTTACGCGAGCCGGGTTTTTGTTATAAAGAGACGGTTGCAAGCGGAACGGCATCGGCGGCGCGCGGTGGCTATACGGCAATTTGCTCTATGCCAAACCTAAACCCTGTGCCCGATTCGAGGGTGCACCTCGACGTGCAGCTCGCGGCTATTCGCAAGGATGCGAGAATCGCGGTCTATCCCTATGGCTCTCTCACCGTAAACGAAGCGGGGGAAGAGATGGCAGACCTTGACGGTATGGCGGCTGACGCCATTGCTTTTTCGGATGACGGCAAGGGTGTACAAAATGAAGAAATGATGCGCGACCTGATGTTGCGCGCCAAAAAATTGGGCAAAATGGTAGTGGCGCACTGCGAGGACAATTCGCTGCTCCACGGCGGCTACATTCACGACGGCACTTATGCCAAAGAGCATGGACACCGCGGCATTTGCTCCGAGAGCGAGTGGGGACCTATCGCCCGTGACTTAAAACTCGCCAAAGAGACAGGATGTGCCTACCACGTTTGTCATATATCCACAAAAGAGAGCGTTGACCTTATTCGCGCTGCCAAGGCAGAAGGCGTGAACGTCACCTGCGAGACCGCGCCGCACTATCTTGTGCTTTGTGACGAGGATCTGCAAGAGGATGGTCGTTTTAAAATGAATCCGCCTCTGCGCTCCGCGGCTGACCGCGACGCGCTGATTGCGGGTATTCTCGATGGCACCATCGATATGATCGCAACCGACCACGCGCCTCACTCCCAAGAGGAAAAGAGCCGCGGACTTGAGGGGAGCGCGTTCGGTATTGTAGGACTTGAGACCGCTTTCCCGATTATGTACACTGAATTTGTTAAGACGGGCAAGATGACGCTTGAGCGCCTTGTAGAATTGATGTGCATCAATCCGCGCAAGCGTTTCGGCATTTCGTCCGACATCGGTTTTACGGTTTGGGATGTGGAAAAAGCATACGCTATCAACCCCGATGACTTTGCAAGTCTCGGTCGCGCCACGCCCTTTGAGGGAAGAGAAGTATTTGGAGAAAATTTGTTGACCGTTTATAACGGTTCTGTCGCATATAGAAGAAACGAGGAGGAATAAGAAAATGGCAAAGAGAACAGACATCAAAAAGATTTTGATTATCGGCTCCGGTCCTATCGTTATCGGACAGGCAGCCGAGTTTGACTATGCGGGAACGCAGGCGTGTCTTGCACTCAAGGAGGAGGGCTACGAGGTCATTCTTGTAAACTCCAATCCCGCAACCATTATGACCGACACCACCATTGCCGACAAGGTTTATATGGAACCCCTGACGCTCGAATACGTAGCCAAGATTTTGCGCTACGAGCGTCCTGACGCCATCGTTCCCGGTATCGGCGGTCAAACAGGTCTCAACCTTGCTATGCAGCTCGAAAAGAAGGGCGTTCTTCGTGAGTGTAATGTTGAGCTTCTCGGAACAAGCAGTGAGAGTATTGCACGTGCCGAGGACCGCGAGCTTTTCAAGGAGCTTTGCCAATCTATCGGTGAGCCCACCATTCCTTCCGAAATCACTTATTCGCTCGAAGAAGCCAAAGAGGCTGCAAAACGCATCGGTTACCCCGTCGTATTGCGTCCTGCATTCACGCTTGGCGGTACGGGCGGCGGCTTTGCCAACGATGAGGCAGAGCTCATCGAGGTAGGTACCAACGCATTCAAGCTCTCCCCCGTTCATCAGGTTCTGATTGAAAAGAGCGTTAAGGGTTATAAAGAAATCGAATTTGAGGTTATGCGCGACTCCCAAGACAATGCCATTACCATTTGCGGCATGGAAAATGTCGACCCCGTTGGTGTACACACGGGAGACTCTATTGTTGTTGCTCCCATTCTTTCGCTCAGCGATGCCGACCACAAGATGCTCAACGACAGTGCGATCAAGATCATTCGCGAGCTTAAAATCGAGGGTGGATGCAACGTACAGTTCGCACTTGATCCCCACTCCAGCCAATACTATCTCATCGAAGTAAATCCGCGTGTATCTCGCTCCTCGGCACTCGCATCCAAGGCGAGCGGCTATCCCATTGCGCGCGTTACGGCAAAAATCGCCGTTGGTATGACGCTTGATGAAATTCCCGTAGCGGGCGGAACAGCGGCAATCGAGCCCAACTTGGATTACATTGTGTCCAAGTTCCCGCGTTTTCCGTTTGATAAATTTACAACCGCCTCCAACCTGCTCGGTACACAAATGAAGGCAACGGGCGAGGTTATGGGTATTGGTTCTAACCTTGAGGAGAGCTTCCTGAAATCTATCCGTTCTTTGGAGATCGGTGTAAATCACATCTACCATTCTAAATTTGACAGCATGAATAAGGAAGAGCTGCTTGCGTATATTCACGAAACTCACTCTGACAATATTTTTGCAATCGCGGAGCTGATCTACCACGGTGCAACGATTGAGCAGATTCACGAAATTACACAGATCACGCCTCTCTTCCTGCAGGCTATCAAAAACATCATCGATATGGAAGAAAAGCTGCGCGTAAATGTTTTTGAGCTTGCTGTACTGACCGAAGCCAAAAAGATGGGCTTTTCGGATAAATACATTGCAAAGCTTTGGAACACTGATGAGCTTTCCGTTTACAATCAACGCAAGCAGAACGGTATCATCCCCGTATTCCGTATGGTTGACACGATGCACACCGGCAAATATATCGCATATCTCTATTCCTCTTATACAGGCAAGAACGACTCTCGCCTGACCGACAAGAAAAAGATCGTTGTTCTCGGTGCAGGTCCTATCCGTATCGGACAAGGCGTTGAGTTCGACTATTCCACCGTGCACGCTGTGCAGACCATCAAGCGTGCGGGATATGAGGCAATTATCATTAACAACAATCCCGAAACGGTTTCCACAGACTACACCACGGCCGACAAGCTCTACTTTGAACCTCTCACACCCGAGGATGTAATGGCCATTATTGATTTTGAGAAGCCTGAAGGTGTTGTTGCATCTCTTGGCGGTCAGACAGCAATCAACTTGGCACAACCTCTGATGGATCGCGGTGTGAAGATTATCGGCACCGATTGTGAGGCTATCGACAGAGCAGAGAACCGCCAAAGCTTTGAACGCATTCTGGCAGAGCTCAACATTCCTCAGCCGCAGGGCAAGGGTGTTATCACCATTGAAGAAGGTGTTGAAACGGCAGAGCGCATCGGTTACCCCGTGCTTGTACGTCCCAGCTTTGTGCTTGGCGGACGCGCGATGCAGATCGTTGCCAACGAAGAACAGCTCCGCAGATACCTCAAAACCGCGTTTGATATTGATGCAGACAAGCCTGTTCTCGTTGACCACTACATTCAAGGTAAGGAGGTAGAGGTAGACGCTATTTGCGACGGACGTGACGTATTCGTTCCCGGTATTATGGAGCTTGTTGAACGCACGGGTATTCACTCGGGCGACTCCATCAGCGTCTATCCCACATTCAGTATTTCCGATAAGGTCAAGGGTACAATTCTGCAATACGCAAAGAAGCTTGGATTGGGGATTGGCATCATTGGTCTTTACAACATTCAGTTCATTGTCGACCAAAATGATAACGTGTTTATTATTGAGGTCAATCCGCGTTCTTCCAGAACCGTTCCTTTCCTTTCCAAGGCGACGGGCTACAGCCTTGCCGATATTGCAACCGAGGTGATCTTGGGCAAGAGTCTCAAGGAGCAGGGCATCTTTGATATTTATCCTGCCGAAAAGAAGCGTTGGTATGTTAAGGTTCCTGTGTTCTCCTTCAACAAGATCAGAGGTCTTGACGCTTACCTCTCTCCCGAAATGAAGTCTACGGGTGAGGCTATCGGCTACGACGATAAGCTCAACCGCGCATTCTACAAAGCATTGCAGGCATCAGGCATGAAGCTGCAAAACTATGGTACGGTTTTGGCTACCATTGCCGATAAGGATAAGGAAGAGGCTCTGCCTCTCATTCGCCGCTTCTACAATCTTGGCTTTAATATTCAGGCAACCGAGGGTACCGCGGCGTTCCTCAAAAAGAACGGCATCCGAACCCATGCACTCAAAAAGATCAGCGATGGCAGCGATGAGATTCCCGAGGCCATGCGCCAAGGATATATTGAGTACGTTATCAACACACGCGACATCAATAGCGTAGAGCAGATGCAAGACGGTCAGGAGATTCGCCGTTGTGCTACCGAAAATAACGTAAATCTGTTCACGGCACTTGATACCATCCGTGTTCTTCTTGATGTATTGGAAGAGACTACACAGACTATTTCCACCATTGACGCTTGATTTGAGGAGACAGTATGAAACAAGGCTTATTTACAATCATTGAAAATACACGCCTGACCGACAGCGTTTGGAAGATGCGCCTTGTGGGCGATACCTCCGCTATTACCGCTCCGGGACAGTTTGTGAATATCCTTTTGGAAGGCAAGTTCTTGCGCCGTCCCATCTCGGTTTGCGACTGCGAGGGAGACGAGCTCACACTGGTATACAAGGTTGTGGGCGGCGGTACCGAGCAGATGAGCCGAATGGAAAGAGGACAAACGCTTGACATCCTTACGGGACTCGGTAACGGTTACGATTTGACCGAATCCGGCGATGCACCCCTGCTTTTGGGCGGCGGCGTTGGCGTGCCCCCCCTCTATATGCTTGCCAAAAAGCTGATAGAAGAGGGCAAAAAGGTCTCTGTCGTGGTCGGCTTCAATACGGCAAGTGAAATCTTTTACGAAGAAGAATTCAAAGCTCTCGGTGCCAATGTTACCGTTACAACCGTTGACGGCAGTTACGGCATCAAAGGCTTTGTTACCAATGCAATGGACAACATCGACTACACGCACTTCTACACCTGCGGTCCCGAGCCGATGCTGAGAGCCGTATGGCGTGCAAGCAAAACCGATGGACAGCTCAGCTTTGAAGAGAGAATGGGGTGCGGCTTTGGCGCGTGTATGGGATGCTCCTGCAAGACACTTACGGGCTACAAGCGCATTTGCAAAGAGGGCCCCGTTATGAGAAAGGAGGAGATCCTGTGGCAGAATTAAAGGTAAATCTGTGTGGAATCGAATTGGATAATCCCATCATTCCCGCAAGCGGATGCTTTGGCTACGGCTATGAATTTGCCGAGCTTTACGATATTAACTGTCTTGGCACGTTCTCCTTCAAGGGAACAACAAAGGATCCTCGCTTTGGCAATCCCACACCTCGCATTGCCGAGTGCACCGCAGGTATGATCAATGCCGTAGGACTTCAAAACCCCGGTGTAGAAAAGGTTATTTCCGAGGAGCTTCCCAAACTGAAACAATGCTTCCACAAGCCGGTCATGGCAAACGTCAGCGGCTTCTCGGTGGAAGACTACGCATACACCTGCGAAAAGCTCGATAAAGAGGAGCAGGTCGGCTGGCTTGAAGTTAATGTCAGTTGCCCTAACGTCCACGGCGGCGGAATGAGCTTTGGCACGAGTCCCGAGGCGGCGGCAGAGGTCGTGCGCGCTGTCAAGGCGGTTACCACCAAGCCGGTCATCATCAAGCTTTCTCCCAACGTTACCGATATTGTTGCCATTGCAAAGGCTTGTGAAGAGGCAGGAGCCTATGGTATTAGCCTCATCAACACCCTGTTGGGTATGCGCATAGACCTGAACAAAAAAGCCCCCGTTATCGCCAACAAGATGGGCGGATTTTCGGGCTCTGCCATCTTCCCCGTAGCGGTGAGAATGGTTTATCAGGTTGCACACGCGGTCAAAATTCCCGTCGTAGGTATGGGTGGCGTTACAACTGCCGAGGACGTTATCGAAATGATGATGGCAGGCGCTACTGCTGTTGAGGTCGGAGCTGCAAATCTTGTCAATCCTTACGCTTCGCGCGACATCGTGGCGGATCTGCCTCGCGTGATGGAAAAATACAAAATTGAAAAATTGATCGACATCATCGGTATTGCATAACAAAAGAGAGAACAGGAGATAGATTATGGGAAAAGACGTTATCATTGCGTGCGATTTTGACAGTGCTGCCAAAACGTTTGCGTTTTTAGATCAATTCACAGGCAAAAAGCCTTTTGTTAAAATCGGCATGGAGCTTTACTATGCCGAAGGCCCCTCGATCGTGCGCGAGATCAAGGCAAGAGGACACAAAATCTTCCTCGACCTTAAGCTTCACGACATTCCTAACACCGTTAAAAAGGCGATGGCAGTGCTTTCTCGTCTTGACGTTGATATGACCAACCTGCACGCCGCAGGTACGGGACGCATGATGGAAGCGGCAATCGAGGGCTTGACTCGTCCCGACGGAACACGCCCTATGCTCATCGCAGTTACGCAGTTGACCTCTACCGACCAAGAGAGTATGGAGAATGACCTGCTCATCAAAGAGCCCATTGCCGACGTTGTTATGCACTATGCATCCGTAGCAAAGAGTGCAGGACTTGATGGCGTTGTCTGCTCTCCTCTCGAGGCGGGCAAGGTACACGAGCGTTGCGGCGAGGGCTTTGTAACCGTTACCCCCGGTGTTCGCTTTGCCGACGGTGACGTTGGCGACCAAAAGCGTGTTATGACACCCGCAGAGGCAAAGAGAATTGGTTCCGACTATATTGTAGTCGGCCGTCCCATCACCGCTGCTGCTGACCCCGTAGCAGCTTACGAGCGTTGCGTTGCTGAATTTGTAGATTGAGAGGGAAGAGAATAATGGAAAATTACAAAAGAGAATTCATACAGTTTTTAGAGAACGCGGGAGTTCTGAAGTTCGGGGACTTTACCGCGAAGAGCGGCCGCAAGATTCCGTATTTTATCAACGCAGGTATGATTAAGACCGGTAATGACATCGCCACCCTTGGCGAGTTCTACGCAAAAGCATATTTTGAAAAGCTTGGCAAAAAGCCCGCAGTTCTTTACGGACCTGCTTATAAGGGCATCTCGCTTTCCGTTTCTGCCGCTGTTGCGCTTTCTAAAAACGGTCTTAACGTTCCGTTCTTCTTCAATCGAAAAGAGGTGAAGGACCACGGCGAGGGCGGCGTATTTGTAGGCTACGTTCCCACCGCGGGCGAGGAGATCGTCATTATTGAGGATGTTATCACCGCAGGTACCGCTATCCGCGAGAGTATGGAGATCCTCTCCCACCTCGAGGGGGTAAAGGTTGCCGCAACCTTTATTATGGTTGACCGCAAGGAAAAGGGACAAACCGACAAGGGTGCTATGCAGGAGATCGAGGAGCAATTCGGCTTCCCGGTATATTCCATTGTCGACGTTTACGATATCATCGAATACCTCGAAGAGGACGAGAAGAATGCCGAAAACGTTACACGTATTAAGAACTATCTTGCAGTAAACGGAGCAAAAGCATGAGAAATCTAATTGATATTCGCGATTTGAGCACGACTGAAATCGATGAGTTAATTGCAGTGGCAAATGATATTATTGCCAACCCAGGGAAGTATAGCGAGGTTTGCCGCGGCAAAAAGCTGGCAACCTTATTCTTCGAGCCTTCTACACGCACACGCCTCAGCTTTGAGGCGGCGATGTACGAGCTTGGCGGCAACGTGCTCTCAGTAGCAGGCGGCAATTCTTCGTCGGCGGCAAAGGGAGAAAGCGTTGCAGATACAGCCAAGACTGTTTCTTGCTATGCCGACATCATTGCTATGCGCCACCCCAAAGAGGGTGCACCTCTGGTTGCATCTATGAATGCTTCTATCCCCGTTATCAATGCGGGGGATGGCGGACATAACCATCCCACACAAACGCTTGCCGATCTTCTCACCATTTCACGCGAGAAGGGAAGGCTTGGTAATCTTACCGTCGGTTTTTGCGGAGACCTCAAATTCGGTCGCACCGTGCACTCGCTTATCGCAGCACTTTCGCGTTATACGGGTATCAAAATCGTGCTGATATCTCCCACCGAGCTTCGCGTTCCCGATTATATCAAGGCCGAAGTAATGGAGAAGAATGCGATTCCTTATGAGGAGACCACCGACCTGCTCTCCGCTATGCCCGAATTGGATATCCTCTATATGACGCGTGTTCAACGTGAGCGCTTCTTCAACGAAGAAGATTATCTGCGTCTTAAGGATAGCTACATCCTCACGCCCGACAAGCTCATAGGCGCAAAAGAGGACCTTTCCATTTTGCATCCTCTGCCGCGTGTCAATGAAATTGCAGTTGCCATTGATAACGATCCCCGTGCTTGCTATTTCAAGCAAGTTTTTAACGGAAAGATCATGCGCATGGCACTCATTATGAAGCTTTTGGAGGTGACGGTATGAATATCGATTCCATTAAGAACGGCATTGTCATTGACCACATTACGGCAGGCAAGGGTATGGAGCTTTACCGCTTGCTTTCCCTTGGCGACTTAGATTGCACCGTGGCACTCATTAAAAATGTTGGAAGCAAGAAAATGGGCAAGAAGGATATCATCAAAATAGATGCCGACATCGATTTGAGTATGGATATCCTCGGTTACGTTGATCCCAACGTAACAGTCAATGTTATTCGAGAGGGCAAAAACGTCGAAAAGAGACGCATCGGACTGCCCGAACGCTTGACCGATGTTATCAAGTGCAAAAATCCGCGTTGTATCACCACTACCGAACAAGAGCTTTCCCACGTGTTTGTTCTAACCGATAAGAAAGCACACGTTTACCGTTGCCTTTACTGCGAAGCCAAGGCTGACGGAAATGAGTAATTTAAAGCGCAAAACAATCTGTTTTTTGGTCAAAAATACTGTTGACAAATTCGACACCGTATGGTATAATCTATACTTAATAATACAGAGCAAGGAGAAACGATATGGCAAAATTTATTAACGAGCCTTCGCATACCTTTAATGAATATCTGCTCATTCCCGGGTATTCCTCGGCAGAGTGTGTTCCGGCAAACGTCAGCCTCAAAACACCTCTGGTCAAATACCGTAAGGGTGAAACCCCTGCTATTATGATGAACATCCCTATGGTTTCGGCCATTATGCAGTCTGTTTCGGGTGACCGTTTGGCTGTGGCTCTTGCAACCGAAGGCGGTGTTTCCTTCATTTATGGCTCTCAGTCTGTTGCCGATGAGGCAGCAATGGTCAAGCGTGCAAAGGACTACAAGGCAGGCTTTGTAAAGAGCGATTCCAACCTTTCGCCCACGGCGACGATGGCTGATTGCATCGCACTCAAGCAAAGAACAGGGCATTCTACCATCGCCATTACCGAGGATGGCTCTCCCGATGGCAAGCTTTTAGGCATTGTTACGGGCAGAGATTACCGCCCCAGCCGTATGGATCCTGCCACCTGTGTCAGCGATTTTATGACACCTTTCTCCAAACTCATCTGTGCCAAATTGGGTACTACGCTCAAAGAGGCAAACGACATCATTTGGGATCACAAGCTCAACTCTCTTCCCATTATCGATGAAGAGGGCAGACTGTGCTATATGGTATTCCGCAAGGACTACGACTCCCATAAGCAAAACCCCAACGAACTCTTGGATAAGAGCAAGAGATACGTTGTTGGCGCGGGTATCAACACCCGTGACTATGCCGAACGTGTTCCCGCGCTCATCGAAGCAGGCGTTGACGTGCTTTGCATCGACTCCTCCGAAGGTTTTTCGGAGTGGCAAAAGAGAACCATCGCGTGGATCCGCGAAAAGTACGGCGAGAGCGTCAAGGTAGGCGCCGGTAACGTGGTTGATGCCGCAGGCTTCCGTTTCCTCGCCGAATGCGGTGCAGACTTTATCAAGGTCGGTATCGGCGGCGGTTCTATCTGTATCACCCGTGAGACCAAGGGCATCGGTCGCGGACAAGCAACAGCACTGATTGAGGTTTGCGCCGAGAGAGACAGATATTTTGAGGAGACGGGTATTTACATTCCCGTATGCTCCGACGGCGGCATCGTTCACGATCACCACATCACACTTTCACTTGCAATGGGCGCAGATTTCGTTATGCTCGGCAGATACTTTGCTCGCTTTGACGAAAGCCCTTCCAACAAGGTCAGCATCGGCGGCACTTATTACAAGGAATATTGGGGCGAGGGCTCTGCCCGTGCTCGCAACTGGCAGAGATACGACCTTGGCGGCGACAAGAAGCTCTCCTTTGAAGAGGGCGTTGACTCCTACGTACCTTACGCAGGAAGCCTGAAGGATAACGTAGCCATTTCCTTGGCAAAAGTGAAGTCCACCATGTGCAACTGTGGCGCGCTTACTATTCCCGAGCTGCAAGAAAAGGCAGTGCTCACGCTCGTCTCCGCTACGAGTATCGTAGAGGGCGGCGCACACGACGTTATTCAAAAGAACAAAGAAATCAAGAACAACTAAAGATAAAAAACAAAAGACCTCTAAAGCCAACTGCTTTGGAGGTCTTTTTGCACGCGCTAAAACAAATTTTGGCATTTTCCTTTACAAAAGGAAAAAACTGTGCTATAATGACGGTATCTTTCAAAAAAGAAAGGAGAATAAAATGAAAAAGATCTTATATGTTTTAGCACTTATTCTTGTGTTTTCATATGTGTTGCTTTCTTGTAATTCTTCTGATTTGCCAAAGGAAACAACTCCCGAAGTAACGACTCCTGAAGAAACAACTCCCGAGGAAACAACACCCGAGGAAACAACACCCGAGGAAACAACACCCGAGGAAACAACACCCGAGGAAACAACACCCGAAGAAATTATTCTTACAACTCCCGGTCTTGCCTATGAGGTGAATGATGATGGAGAAACCTGCACCATTACGGGAATAGGAACTTGCACCGAGAGCGATATATCTATTGGCGGCTACATTGATGGTTATAAAATCATTGGCATCAGTGAATACGCGTTCTGTGAGTGCTACAATCTTACGAGTGTAACGATTGGCGACTTTGCCACTACCATTGGCGAAGGTGCGTTCCTTTATTGCTTCAGCCTTACGAGACTAACGATTGGCAACTCTGTCATCACCATCGGTGAAAGTGCGTTCGGTGAGTGCAAAAGTCTTATGAGTGTAACGATTCCAAATTCTGTTACCACCATCGGCAATTTTGCGTTCGCATATTGCTCCAACCTTACGAGCGTAACGATTTCCGACTCTGTCACCACCATTGGTGATGGTGCGTTCTATAATTGTTCCAACCTTACAAGCGTGAGGATCCCCGATTCTGTCACCACCATCGGTAATGCTACGTTCGCAGCTTGTTTCAGCCTTACGGGCATTATTGTTGATCAAAATAATACAGTATATCAATCCATCAATGGAAATCTTTATTCGAAAGATGGCACAGTGTTGGTTGCTTATGTATCGGGTAAAACGGATACAAACTTTGTAATTCCAGATTTTGTTACCACCATCGGTGAAAGTGCGTTCGGTGAGTGCGAAATTCTTATGAGTGTAACGATTCCAAATTCTGTTACCACCATCGGTGATCATGCGTTCGAGGAGTGCTCCAACCTTACGACTGTAACGATTCCCGATTCTGTCACCGCCATTGGAGTTCAAGCGTTCTGTGAGTGCGATAGTCTTACGAGCGTAATAATCGGCGACTCTGTTATTAGCATCGATAGGTATGCATTCTATAAATGTTTCAATCTTACAAGTGTAATTATTGGTGACTCTGTTACCAGCATTGGTTACGGGGCATTCTCTGATTGCTCCAATCTTACGAGCGTAATGATTCCCGACTCTGTTACTACTATAGGTGATTATGCGTTCTCTTTTTGCCACGACCTTACGAGTATAACGATTCCCGACTCCGTCACCACTATCGGAAATTCTGCGTTCTATGGGTGCGGCAACCTTACCGACGTTTATTACACTGGCAGTGAGGCTGAGTGGGCACAGATAGAAATTGGTGATTCGAATAGCAAGTTAACAAACGCCACCATCCATTACAATTACGTCCCCGAAGAATAAACACCCAAAGCGAGCGTTGCGCTCGCGTCGCCCGTCTATCCGTAAACGAACAACTCCATTTTTGCCCCTTTGTTAGAAAGTTCTTGAAGGGGGTGTGTGGGGGGAACTTCTTTCAAGAAGTTCCCCCCACATTCTCTTTTATTCTTTATTCGCTGCCTTCTTCCAGCACTTGTGGCACATCGCGACGTAGGAGTCGTTACCGCCGATGAGGATTTGGCTACCGGTGGTGACGACGTGACCGTTCTCGTCGATACGGGCATTGACGGTGGCTTTGCTACCGCAGGAGCAGATGGTTTTGATCTCGGTAATGGAGTCGGCGACCTCAAAGAGGCGGCGGCTACCGGGGAAGAGATGCGTCAAAAAGTCGGTGCGAAGTCCGAAGCACATTACAGGAATCTCATACACGTCAACGATTTTACGCAGTTGATCTACCTGTTCGGGTGTGAAGAATTGGCACTCGTCTGTGATGATGACGTCGCAATCCTTGCGATTGTTCTCAAAAAGGGAGAGGATATCGGTATCGGGGGTCATAACGTCGGCATTAGCTTCAAGGCCGATGCGAGAGCGAATGATGTTTGCGCCGTCGCGATCATCAATCGAGGGCTTGATGAGCCAAACCTTCATGTTGCGTTCTTCATAGTTGAACTTGGTGATGAGCGCGTTTGCGGTCTTGGAAGAGCCCATCGCGCCATATTTGAAATATAATTTAGCCATAATATATCTCCAAAATCATTAAAATTTGCAAATCAACTGTTCGAGTGCCGTATAACCTTGCGGCGAGAGCTTGAGGGCGCGGTCGGCTTCAAGGCAAGCGTCAAGCGCGTTTTTGAGTCGCTTTTCGGATATCTGCCGCAAGCTCTTTTGATAGAGCCCTACGCGATATTCGTGCCACGCAGGCTTAAAAGCGGCGCAGATCTCGCTAATAGGAGCGCCCTCGGCGGTCATTGCGCGAATGACTGCCATATCGCATATCGTGCCCGACATTTCCGCCAAGATGCGAATGGGGTCGGCGCGGCGGAAGCGGTAATCGGCAAGAATTGCGAGAGCCTCTTGTGAGCGTCCTGACATAATGGCGTTGGTAAAGGCGTAGGTGTCGTATTCGTTAACAGGTGTGCAGACGTAGCGCATCGACTCCTCGTCAGCCACGGTTTTTTCGTGATAACGCAAATAAAAGCTGAGCTTGTCTATTTCGTTTGCGAGGATATACATACTGTGCCCACAATATTCGGGGATGAGTGAACAGAGGGCAGGGGACGCTTCAATGCCGTTGTGCAAAAAGTGCTTTTGTACCCATGCGGTAAGCTTGGCGGTGGAGCAACGATCAAACACAACGGGTGTCAGATATTCCGAGAGCCGCTTGAGAAGCGTTGAGGGAGCTTTTGGAAGTCTTCCTGCGTTCAGATGGTCTGCGGCAACGCTTACGATCAGCATATTGTAGTCGTAGTCTTGCAGGGCAGAGAGGGCATCGCAAAGGTCGTCTACTTCATTGGGTTTCATTGAATTGAAATTGAGACCCGAGAGAATAACCAATTTCTTATCAGCCATCATCGGCAGGGGCATCAGCGCATCAATCAGCTTTTGCGCCTCAAAATCCATCGCATCAAGGTGAATTTCATTAAAAAAGGCAAAGGTAGGGTCGGGGCATATCAGCTCGCGCGCTTGCTTGATGGCAAAGGATTTTAGATAATCCTCATCGCCAAAAAAGAGGTAGCCCGCATGGGGATTGCTTTTTAGCTCTTTTCGAAAGTCCGCTTCTTTGATCAGATCCATAGCATCCGACTCCTTTCCTTCAAAATCTATTCCCATTATACCATTTTTTGTGTCGCCCGTCAAGAGAGAAAATTCGCTTTGCGCAAGAAAGGAGAAAAGATTTTCGATTTTTGTCGTCTGCCATATCCCAATAGGACAAAAAAGCCAAAAAATCGTCTAACTGCGCTATTGCAAAATGAGGAGCTTTGTGCTATAATATGTTGATTTTGCAAATTCCCGACCAAAGGAGATATGACTATGAAACATAACGTTGACCATAAAAAAATATGGCTCGAATGGGTGCCAATGGGCGTTTGCGCCGTTGCCATTTTGACGTGTGCTTTTGTTTTTGGACAAAAGTGGTATAAGGTGTTGCCAACCCTCAATACGCTGGTCATTTTGCTGCTCAGCGCGCGCGTTGACCGTCGTTCCTTTCTTTTAGGTGGGCTCAATGCAGCGCTTTACGGAATTGGATATCTTGGCGAGGGACTGTATTTTTCGGTCATTAACTGTTTGCTTGTTTCTATGCCGTTACAGCTGTTTTCCTTCTTTCATTGGCGGCGGCACGCCGACGGAAATTCCGCAAAACTCCGCACGCTTGGATGGAAGGGGGAGATTGTGGTCATTTCCTTAACGGCAGTTGGTTGCTTGCTCTGCCATTGGTTCTTATTACCATTTTTTGCGGGAGAACAGCAAGCCGTGCTGGATATTTTCCTGTTTGTCATTGGTCTCGTTATTACAGTGTTGAGTATGTTGCGTTATGTTGAAGCACCATACTACAATCTCATTTCTGCTGCTGCCAATATGGTGATGTGGATTCTCATTTGTTCGGACAATATTGCCGACCTCAACTATCTCATTATGGCGGCGTATAGCCTATTCCGTGTGGTGCAATCGGTGATTACGTGGACAAAACAGTACCAAAAAAGCCAAAAGGAGTCCTTTGGCGAAACAGCCGTTTTGGACGCCAAATAATATATAAAATAAAAAAATGGAAAATATTTTGAATTATTTTCAAAAAACTCTTGACAAAAAGGAAAGAATCGGTTATAATATGTCGTGTCATTGTGTAAAAAAGCGTATTCCAGGCTTGAAAGTGTGAAACGCTTCCGATTAATCTAAAGGAGGTGCAAACGATGCTCAGAACTTACCAACCGAAAAAGCGTCAGAGAAAGAAGGAGCACGGCTTCAGAAAGAGAATGAAGACTGCTGATGGCAGAAACGTACTCAAGAGAAGACGCGCAAAGGGCAGAAAGAGACTGACCTACTAATTGATTGCCCGAGGGGAATCAATTCCAACATAAAACACCGACTGCTGTGAAGCGTGCCTTGCGCGTTCGCGCTGTCGGCGTTTTTGTTTGTTAGCGACAATTCACGTTTTTCCATTTTTAAAATTTTTCAATGACGGAAGCAAAACTTTAGCCAGAGGAAAGAGCCAATGAAGTACACAACCTTAAAGGAACATCATCTGTATAACAAGACCTTCTCGCGGGGCGCGCGCTTCTCGGGGCAGTATCTTTCGGTGTTCGTTTTGCGTGATTATGCAGCAAAGCGACTCAAGAAAGAAAATCCCGAAAAAAAGGCGTATAACCGCTTTGGTGTCAGTGTAACCAAGCGTGTGGGTGGAGCAGTACAGCGCAGTCGAGTCAAGCGCATCTTACGCGCGGGCTATCGTGCTGTTGAGCCCGAGCTCAAAACAGGGTATTTGATTGTTATCTCTCCCAAAGAGGGGATTCTCAATATCAAATCTACCGATGTGGAGAGGGAATTGCGTCGTGGATTCGCAAAATTGGATATGTTCCAAGAAAAGTCAACGCTATGAAGCACTTGTGTATTTGGCTTGTTCGTCTTTACCAAAAGTATCTCTCGCCCCTCAAGGGGGGGCCAACCTGCCGTTTTACGCCAACCTGCTCGGCATATGCGATACAGGCATTTCAAAAGCGCGGATTTTTTGTCGGCTTTTTGCTGATGGTCATGCGCATTTTTCGCTGCCAACCCTTCTGCGCGCCGGGATATGATCCCGTACCTGAAAAGGGACTTCGCAACCGCAGATACAAAGCTGAGCCTATGACAAAGTATTTCTATCCGGAAGAATACGGCTTCGAAGAAGACGAAAACGACACACAATGATTTTGCAGCACCGTGCAAAAAATCAGAAAAGACGGTGCACATCCCAAAAACAAGAAGGGAGTTTTTCGCCCCGGGCGAAAGAAACACAAAAATGAAAACAAAGAAAATTACAGGACGCATCGCCGCCTGTGCGTTGGCGATTCTACTGCTTCTGACAGCTCTTGTCGGCTGTGCAGGAAAACAAGCGGTCCCCACGCTCCCCTTTGACAAGGATAAGTTCACAATGAACTCGGAGGAAGAGTTTAATGCACACGGTCTTAAAACCAACGAGCTGACTAAGGTAGCCGAAATTTTCTCTGCGGCTTATGGTGCAAAGGAAGCTTTCGATGCGCGCCAGGCTCTGGTTGCGGCAAACCGCGGCTATGATATGACCGCCGAAGGCTTTACCGATACCGATGCATCTCTTTTCAAAGAGGACAAGGGGCTGAACCTTGACTACGCAAAGAGTGTTATCAAAAAAGCAAACACCACTGCATCAGCCGCAGGCGCAACCGCCTTTACCGATGCGGAGCTTACAGATGTTCTTGACCGCCTCAATGCGGCAGACGTTGCAATGCTTCTTGATGCCTTCCGTCAAACCGTCAACGTTGAGAAGGGCGGCTTCTGGGATGGCCTGTTGGGGGTTATCGGTAAGATTTTGAACTGGATTACCCGCTATCTTGGCTTTGGCAGTTATGTTGTTGGTATTTGCTTGTTTGCAATTGTAATTGAGATTTTGATGTTGCCTTTCTCTATCAAGCAGCAAAAGAACTCCATTAAGCAAGCAACTCTTCGTCCCAAGGAAATGGCTATTAAGAACAAGTACAAGGGACGCAACGACCAACCCACTATGCAAAAGATGCAGACCGAAATTCAAGAGCTCTATCAGCGTGAGAATTTTAGTCCTTTCAGCGGCTGTTTGCCTCTCTTGGTACAACTGCCTATCGTTATGGCGCTTTACTACATTGTTATTGACCCATTGCACTACGTGCTGGGCCAAGGCGCTAACGTCACCGCAGCACTGACCACCTTTGCAACCGCATCCCCTGCGGCAGGCGGTCTTGGTATGAGATTGGGCTCCAACCGCGGTACTATCGAGCTGTTGTCCTTGCTCAATGGTAACGGTGAAAACATCATCGATGCACTCGGTAATTTCCAATATTATGCTTTCTCCGACGATGCACTTGCTTCTTTGGATAAGGCTGTTGAAATGATTCCTAACTTCAATATTGGTAGCTTGAACTTTGGTTTGACACCCAGTTGGAGCAATTGGATACTGATGCTTGTTCCCGTGTTGACATTTGTCACCTATTTCCTCTCCTCTAAAATCAACCGTAAGTTTATGTATCAACCCGCTACCAACGAAGGTGTGGATGCAAGACAACAGGCTTGCTCCAATTCGATGATGGACGTAACTATGCCTGCAATGTCCACTTTCTTCACCATGGCAGTTCCTGCTGTCATCGGTATTTATTGGGCGTTCCGTAGCTGGGTTGGCTTGCTCAAATCCTTTATTATGTCTCGCATTATGCCCCTGCCCACCTTTACCGAAGAGGACTACAAGGCGGCAGAGCGCGAGATGGCAGGTAAAACAAAGAAGAAAATCAACAAAACGAAATCCTCGGACGAGGTAAGAGCGGTGCGCTCTCTCCACTATATTGATGACGAGGACTTTGAAGATACCCGTGAGCGCGGTTTGGCGCGCAAAGCTGCTCTTGAAGAAAAAGAAAAGCAAGAAAAAGCAGAAGCGGCTGAGAGAGCGCAAAAGCTCCCCTTTGGTAAGGCACTTCTCAAAAAGGATGACCGCAAAAACGAGAGCGAAGAGGCCCGCGCCGAAGAGATTCCCGAAAAGGAATCCCCCGCAGAAGAGACTCCCGTGGAAGAGACTAAGACCGACGATACTACGAACAACGAATGAGGTAATATAGACAATGAAAAAAGAACTGATTGTAACGGCAAAAACCGTTGACGAAGCAAAACAAAAGGCTGCCGCCGAGCTTGGCGTAGCCATCGAAAATATTGAGTTTGAGGTACTGGAAGAGGGCAAGCGCGGCTTCCTCGGCATTGGTGCGAGCGAAGCAAAGGTATCTGCCGTATATACGCTTGGCGGTGCTGACATCGCTCTCGCTTTTATCGAGCAGGTTGTTCGTGATATGGAACTGAACCTGACCGTTGCGAAGAAAGCCGGCAACAACGACGATATCCTTATCACCGTTGACGGTGAGGGCGCAGGTCTTCTCATTGGTCACCACGGCGAGACCTTGGATTCTCTGCAATATCTTGCAAACCTTGCCGCTAATAAGAAGATCAAGGGTGAAAAGCACGACTATGTGAAGATTACTCTCGACATTGAGGGCTACCGCGCAAAGCGCGAGGAAACTCTGCGCGCGCTGGCTCGTCGCATGGCAGCAAAGGTTGTTAAATACAAGAAGAGCGTTATGCTTGAGCCCATGAATCCTTACGAGAGAAGAATTATTCACTCCGAGGTTCAACACGTAGCAGGTGTTTCTACCAATTCTATCGGTTCCGAGAACAACCGCCGCGTTGTTATGTTCCTCGACGATAGCAAGGCAGCACCTGCCCAAGAATAATCCAACAAAATCTGCGCCCTAGCGCATGATGGGGAGAGAGAACCCGAAAAGTGCAGGTTCGCTCTCCCCAATCTTTTCAGTGAGGTAGAGTATGTTTATTGGAGATACCATCGCCGCCATCAGTACGGCAAGAGGAAAGGGAGGAGTCGCCCTGCTTCGCATATCCGGACCCGATGCCATCAAGATTTGCGAGCGTGTTTTTTTGCCCAAGAGCGGTAAGAAATTATCCGAATACGCACCCCGTACCGCTGTTTTTGGCTCTATTTGCGCCCCCGATGATAGAGGGGAATGGAACGAGATCGACAACGGCTTGGCTACTGTATTCTGCGCCCCTGCATCCTTTACGGGTGAGGATACGGTAGAGATTTGCTGTCACGGCGGCATACTGCTTTCGCAAACGGTGCTCACCGCCTGTCTTGCGGCAGGTGCGCGTGCCGCAGAGGCGGGAGAGTTTACACGCCGCGCCTTTCTGAACGGCAAGATGGGGCTTTCTGCTGCTGAGGCACTCGGTGACCTTTTGGAAGCGCAAACACGCGAGCAACTGACATTGGCACACGCAGGCACCGACGGTCGTGTAGAACGCAAATGCCGCGAGATTTACGATGCTCTGTGTGCGGTTTTATCATCCGTATATGCAAAAATCGACTACCCTGACGAGGATTTGGCTGAGATGAGCCGAGAGGAGATGGATGCCGCTCTTGCAGATAGCATTGTCCGTTTGGAAAAACTGCTTGACACCTATCGCACAGGTCACGCCATAGCCGAGGGTATCCCCACAGTTATTTGCGGCAAACCCAACGTGGGCAAGAGTTCTCTCTATAATCGCATCGTCGGTCGTGATGCCGCTATCGTGACCGACGTAGAAGGAACGACACGCGACGTCCTGACCGAAACCGCCGCTCTCGGTCGTGTAACGCTTCGTCTGTTTGATACGGCAGGCTTGCGCCAAACCGAGGACATAGTTGAGAAAATCGGCATTGACCGAGCCCGTAAGGCACTTGAGGATGCCGAATTGATTTTGGCAGTGTTTGACGGTTCTGTTGCCCCCGATGATGAGGACAAGGCTTTGGCGGAGTCGCTCTTGAATAGCAATGCTACAGTTATTGCAGTTATCAACAAATCCGACCTTGGCATCGCAGAACAAGATTTTTACACCGCGCATTTTGCACACACGGTTACGCTTTCTGCCAAAGAAGGGGAGGGCACAGAGGCGCTTTCCGCCCTCGTAGAGTCCTGCTTCATCAATGGCGAGCTTGACACAAAAAAAGATACCGTCCTGACAAACGCGCGTCAACAGGGAGCGGCTCTTGCGGCTCTTGAAGCACTCAATCGTGCACGTGGTGGACTTGCATACGGACTGCCCGTAGAACTCTGTTGCAACGATTGTGAGGCTGCTATGCAGGCGATTGCCGAGTTGGACGGCAGAGCTGTTTCCGAAGATATTGTTTCCCATATCTTTTCCCATTTCTGTGTGGGTAAGTAAAAAGCAAAGGAGAAGATCCAATGTACGCGTACTGTCCCAAATTTGAAAAGAAAAAAGAGAAACTGCTTGCTTGGTTCCTAACGGTGCTTGGTGTAGTGCTCTATGTGACCTCGCAACTTTCAGGGGTTCCCGTTCCGGGGCTCATTCAAATTCTCGGCATCGGTTGTCTTGTCGGAATGATTATGGTTGTTTCCATGTGCATCCTGCGCCGCTACTCTTATGAGTTGGCTCAAAACGAAGAAGGAAAAATAGATTTTGTGATCACCGAGCATTACAGCCGCCGCAAGACCGTCGTTTGCCGTGTTTCTCTTTCAGACGTTTGCTCCGTCCTACCTCTGACAAAGGAGACTAAGGAACAGCGCAAGGCACTCAAAAAAGAGGGAACGCATTACAGCTACACGGGACTTCTGTTTGACGAAGCGCGCTATCTTGTGGAGATGCAAGCCCACGGTGAACACTTTTTTGTCGTTATTTGTGCCGACGAACGTCTGTTAGAGCTTCTTTCCAATCACTGACAGCAAAATTTGTCTGATATTTCTTAAAAAATGTCTTGAAAAACAGCACGATTTGTCTTATAATTATCTTATAGAACCTTTTTTATCTATAACACACCAAAAAAGGAGAATTAAAATATGGCTTTTCCGGTAGCAATTCAAGTCTATTCGGTAAGAGGTGACGCGTCGAATGATCTGCGCGGCACACTCGAGCAGATTAAAGAGATGGGATACGACGGCGTTGAGTTCGCAGGACTTTACGGTCACACACCCGAGGATGTGCGCGCTATGTGCGCGGAGCTTGGTCTTGTTCCGATTTCTGCACACGTTCCTTACCTCGATATGGTAAAGGATCCCGAAGGTGTTCTCGGTCAGTATGCCACCATTGGTTGCAAGTACGTAGCCGTTCCTTACCTCACCGAGGAGTATCGTCCCGGTAACCCCAAGTTCAACGAGGTTATCAAAAACGTCGAAATGCTTGGCGCGGTTGCCAAAAAGCTGGGCATGACCTTGCTTTATCACAATCACGATTTTGAATTTTTGAAGATCGACGGCAAATACGCTCTCGATATTCTTTACGATAGCGTTCCCGCAGACTTGCTTCAAACCGAGCTTGACACCTGTTGGGTAAACGTAGGCGGTGAGAACCCCTCCGACTACATCCGCAAATACAGCGGTCGCGCACCTGTTGTGCACCTCAAGGATTTTGCAGGATCTAAGTCCGAGAATATGTATGAGCTTATCGGCATTGAAAAGAAGGCTGAAGCCGCACCGCAAAAATTCGAGTTCCGTCCTGTAGGCTCAGGCAAGCAGGATTTCCCGTCCATTTTGAAGGCTGCAGAGGATGCAGGAGCAGAGTGGGTTGTTGTTGAACAGGATAACCCCTCTATGGGTTTGACTCCTATGGAGTGCGCCGCAAAGAGCCGCGCATACTTGAAAACGATTGGCTGTTGAGTAGCCGTAACAAATATTAAATTCGGAGGATTTAAAAATGGGATTAGATGATTTCAAGCAAAATCAAGAAAAACAGGTTATTGACACAAACAGAAGAATGCGCGTAGGTATCATTGGTACCGGTTGGATCGCAGAGTCTCACATCAAGTCTTACCTCAAACAGCCCGACGTAGATATCGTTGCAGGCGCTGACCTCATTCCCGGCAAGGCAAAGAAGTTCTTTGAAAAGTTCGGCGTTGAAGGCGTTAAGACCGATTACGCTTCTCACAAAGAAATGCTTGAGGATAAGAGCCTCAATCTTGATGCAGTTTCCATCTGCACCTACAATCGCCAACACGCACAACCCGCTATCGACTGCCTCAACGCAGGTATCAACGTCCTTCTTGAAAAGCCCTTCACGGTTACTCTCGACGAGGCTGTTGAAGTTATCAAGGCAGAGAAGGCAAGCGGCAAGGTTCTCTCCATCGGCCATCAGCCCAGAATGGATGCGAACATGAAGATGATCAAGAAGATCTGCCAGAGCGGTGTTCTCGGCAAGATCTACTACATTCAAACCGGCGGCGGCCGCCGTCGCGGTATCCCCACGCCTTACGGCACCACCTTTATCGAAGACGAAACTGCAGGTCTCGGTGCTCTCGGCGATATCGGTTGCTATTCTTTGGATATGGTTCTCAACGCAGTTGGCAATCCCAAGCCTTTGACCGTTTCGGGCTACAAGTCCAACTTCTTCGGCACCGACCCCAACTACTCAAACTATGTAAAGACTCATCACCCCGAGTATGCAGAAAAGTTCAAGGTTGACGATTTCGCAGCAGCGTTCGTACGTCTCGAAGGCGACATCATCCTCGACTTCCGCATCTCTTGGGCAATGAATATGGACACCGCCGGTGATACCCTGATTTTGGGTACTAAGGGTGGTCTGCGCATTCCTTCCACCGAGTGCTGGAACGGCACCGTAGGTGGAGCTATGACGCTCTATCATGAGGTATGCGGCGAGCAGACGCAAACCACCATTCCTGTTATTCAAACCAAATGGGATCTGTTTGATCTCAAGATCCGTACCTTCCTTGACGCCATCAAGTACAATCGTCCCGCTCCCGTTTCTTCCCTCGAGATCCTGCGCAATCAGGCTATCATTGATGGTATTGCAAAATCTGCAGCAATCGGTCGCGAGGTTGAAATCGATTTCCCCGAAATCTAATAGATTTCTTCCATTAATTATCAAGAAAACAAAAGGCGCAGACGTGTCAATCACGTCTGCGCTATTTCTATGGGTTCTTCGTTTTCATTTTTGTGTTTTTTAAATTCGCGAATGATAAACGGAACGTATGCGATTGCTGTTACCAACCACGTAATGGGGTAGGAGAGATAAAGAACGTCAATGCTGTCGGGATAAAAAGGATAGAAAACGGTGTAGATCCAAACAATACGCAAAGCACACGCTCCCAACAGCGAGATGGCGGTGGGGGCAATTGACTTTCCGAAGCCACGCATTGTATAACTGCCGGTGTCCAAAAATCCGCAAATAAAATAGGGCAGACCAATCAGCTGCATACTGATCATTCCAATCTCAATAGCCGCCGTATTTCCCGGAATAAACAAATTCAGTAGCGGCTTGCCAAGCAAGAAGATTGTACAGCTGAGCGTAAATCCTGCAACAAACACCAAAAGATAGTGCCACAGCACAACGGTTTTCAAACGTTTGTATTTCTTCGCCCCCACGTGCTGACCGGTAAAGTTCATTGAGGATTGCGCCGTGGAGTTCATCACAGTGTAAATGTAACCCTGAACGTTCGATGCCGCTGTGTGACCTGCAATTATCGTAGCACTTTGAAAGGACTGCAAAGCCGACTGAATAATCACGTTAGAAATAGAGAAGAGCGAGCTTTGAATTCCCGCAGGGAGACCAATTGCAAGGATCTTTTTGAGAGGTTCCTTGTGAATGGCGATTTTTTTAACGTCCAAATGACAAGGACCGGTTGTTTTAAGCAAGAACAAAACGATCAGAGTACAGGAGATGTAGTTTGAAACGGCTGTTGCCACACCAACTCCTAAAGCGCCGGTCTTGAACACCAAAACCATTACAAGATTCAAAAGTACGTTTGCCACACCCGCGATGGAGAGAAATCCGAGAGGACGTGCGGTGTCACCCGATGCACGAAGCATTGCCGCACAGTAGTTGTAAAGCAGAGCGGCAGGCATACCGCAAAAGTATGCGCGCATATAAAGGATCGCTTCGGGGAGGATAGAGCGTTCAATGCCAATCAGCCCGAGTAGTTGAGGTGTAAAGACAACTCCAACCACGGTTACAAACACGCCGCCAATAAGAGCGGTGTACACGGCGGTATGAACGGTCTTGTCTACCGTTTCAAATTCTTTGGCACCAATGGCGTGAGCCACGCATACACCGGCACCGACGGAAAGTCCCAAAAATATATTCACCACCAAGTGGATGATTGCACCGCAAGAACCAACCGCCGCCAAAGCGATTTCGCGTTCTGCCTCGGTGTCGCCGCCCCAACGACCTACCACAATGGTGTCAGCTGTGTTAAAGAGCAGTTGGAGCACCGATGTTGCAATCAAAGGCAGTGCAAACAAAATAATTTGATGCAAAATATTACCCTCAGTCAAGTCCTTGTGAGGCTTGCGCAATGCCACGGACATAACGATCCCTCTTTTCCAATTTTTCGCTTCCTATATTATAGACCTTCGTGGGGAGAAAGTCAAGCCTTAATCAAAAAATCTTGAGTAAAAATGAGAAAAGAAAACCGATGGGAAAGAGAACTCACTGAAAGAACAAAACAGCCCCGACAGAGTTGGATTTCTGTCGGGGGAGGCGTATATATTCAGGGGAGATTTTTTAGGATTTGTTTCTCAATGAATTTCGCAACACCGTCTTCATCGTTGCTATCTATTATATAGTCAGCTGCATTTTTTGCCTCGTTCACACTGTTTGAAACGGCAACGCCTATCCCGCACATTTTGATCGACTCGATGTCATCATAATCATCTCCGAAATAGGCTGTTTCTTTAGGATGGCAATTTGTCGCGTTCAGCATTGTTTTCACACCGTTCCATTTGGTTGCGACTTTGCTCATAATTTGTATCAAGTATCCGTGTGCGATCGTACGATACAAGTCTTCTGTTAATTCTCCCTCGATAAATGGCAAGGCTTCATCACTGTCTATGTGCACAAGTATTTTTAGGACGCCTTCTTTTTCTGCGATGCTTACCAAATCATTCGAGAGGGTAGTTTCATAGTCCCCAATGGGTTTGTTCGAATAAGCGCGATCTCCTGTTTCAACGGTTATTCGCAAATTACGGTGGTTTTCCAACGCAGTCAACAATTTTTTAGCACTTTGGGGCAAGATGTCATATTCTATTTTTTCATTTTTACAAATGATTCTTGCACCGTTCGAAACAGCCATAGCGTCAAAGGGAATCGTCTCATAATACTGAATCGTGTCACGCAATGGTCTTGCAGTGGCAATCATAATTTTGATATTGCGTTTTTTGCATTCTCGCAGAACCTGAGCGGTATGTGCAGAAATGGTTTTATCTGTGTGCAACAGCGTTTTGTCCAAATCCACAACGATAGCTTTCACATTTTTCATATTTATCTCCGATGATATTGTTTGCTTATTTCATTAATTCTATTATATCACAAAAGCGAGAGGGAAACAAGACTTTTTGCGCTTTTGAATTTTTTATAAAAGTGTCGATTTTTTTCAAAAAAACTATTGACAAATCCCAAAGTTGGTGCTATAATATCAAAAGTCGCCCAAAAAGGCGGCATCACATCAAGCAACCGCAAAAAAATATCAAAAAAAGTGAAAAAACTTTTGAAAAAGGTATTGACAAGTGAGGACTGATGTGGTATAATATCAAAGTCGCCGCGCGAGCGGTGACGCACGGTCATTGAAAATTGAACAACAAGAGAGAAGTACAAGGTTAAAAAATAGTATGTGTATTGGATCTCGAACAATTCAAAGAGAATACTACTCAACAAAAGTAAAATTGCTAAGAGCAAAGCTCGATGTAAACAGATTAGATTGGTGGGTTGAAAGACCTGCTATTTTAATACAATGATATCGAGAGTTTGATCCTGGCTCAGGATGAACGCTGGCGGCGTGCATAACACATTCAAGTCGAACGGACAAGGGGACTTCGGTCCCTGCGTTAGTGGCGGACGGGTG
>SVQS01000135.1 GCA_015065205.1 Oscillospiraceae bacterium | reverse complement strand
TAACAATTTGTTGCGTACCGCGTACCAAGCGAACCTCTAACGATTCACCAATTTGGGTAGCATCGTCAAACATAGAAAGCTTAGCCATACCTTCAAAGGTGCTCTCTATATCAAGTGTGATCTCAAAGGTTTCACCGTGACGAATTGTTGTGTCGGGGTAGTGTACAGCAAGAATTTGAATGTCATTTGATTTTTCGTCGGGAAAATGAACGGTATCCAGTTTAATGCCGGTTGAGGCAAGAGTGCGTATTACGGCATTTGCATTGCCGTCGGTTTCCACACCGTCAGAGAGAATAACAATTCGTGCTGATTCAGGCTTTGTAAAAAGACTTGCAGCATATTTGAGCGCTGCTTCAAAATCTGTCCCCGACGTATCGGGACTGGGGGAACGCAAATATTCTTGGTATACTGCATTTGCGTCGGTGTTCAAAGCAGCCGCGTATACTTGATCATATCCAAACGTAACAACGCCTATTTTGAAGCTTGACTGCGTATTTTTTAATACTTCAGCCACAAATGCATCCTTTAAGTTGTCAGACTTCTCGTTTGAATCCGACTTATCCACAAGCAGAATAACCTCGTGTTCTTTGTTGGGCAAATCGTATTGGATGGTGATGCCCGAGAGAACGAGAATAGCAAGTGCAAGAGCGGTACAGTGCAAAATAACTGATGTAATACGGTTTCTTGTGCGACGGTACTTTTTGGGGCTACGGAAATAGGGGAGAACGCCGAAGAATACTGCGGGAATTAAAAGGAGCAAAAGCCACGGCTGCTCAAAAGCAATTTTAAAATTTAACATAGGCCTACTCCTTCTTAATTATCACGCGACTTTAGCCACCATTCACAGAATAGCAGGGTTACAAGGGCAATTGCAAAATAGATTACCAAATCCAAATCAATATCTTCTATAACGGTTGGGAAGAAGGGGTTTGTCAAGGTATCTACCTGGCGCGTAATGTCACACTGCTCTTCGGGGATGACAACAGAAAAGTTCTCTACAATTTTATTGCCGGAAATAGGCGTTTGTGTAACCGTATAGCTACCGGGTACATCTACGTAAATTTCAGCGGGAGTGGTTTTGAACTCAAGGGTTTCTTCAAATGCGGGACCGGCTACAGTCAGCAGCTCGCTTCTGGAGTGCAATACAACCTTATCGTACAAATTGTAGACGTTCTTATCAAACGTTGTGGGGATAAAGTAGTTTAACGTGTTTATCATGAATGTTGGGTATTCGGGAATAATGGGGAAGTTGGAGTAATGGAAATTAAAGGTCAATATCAAAACCTTGGAATCCGGTTCGTTCTTCGCTAATGCAACAGCTTCACCGTTTGCATACAACAGCGGGGTATAAGAGCCTTCATAATTTGGAATGGTTTTATATCTTGTGGAGCGAATATTGGAAGCGTTGACGTACTCCAATATAGGATGGCTTTCGCCGGCGGTGAAGGCTGTTCCGTCACCGGCAAGGTTTTTTTGTGAACCCAGTGTGATTCCCATAGATTCCGGAACTTCGTCAGGGTAAAGCAGTATTACAAGACCGTCCGTAGGCAATTCGTCCGGGACGCGATGCTCAAATATGTAAATATCATATCCTTCAAACTCAATTTCGTTTTCCTTGCCTGTACCGTTCAAAATAGCGTCAGAGGAATCCTTGATGGTTTTGATATCAATATCCCAGTCGTCGCGCATTTGGTCTTGAAGGTTAAGCAACATGGAGTTTACAAAAATGTTGTTCAAGGTACTGTAATACTGTATTTTCAGTTTTTGAGGTGTTCCGCCATACAGATAGTAGGCGTTATCGATTGCAAGTGAATCTTTTTCCTCAATGTAGCAGTAAATGCTATCGTAAGCGTGAATTTTCAAACCACTGATATCATAGGTTTCCTTAGAGCCAAAGCGGAATTTTGTGCGTTCATTTTTGATCAAATCCACACCGCAGCTAAAGGTGAGGGTTTCATTGTTCAAGCTTTGAGCTGAGTCGCCAATGCCGTAAGTACCTTGTGCACCTGTGATTTTTACGTTGAGAATGCCGGAGTAGTTGATACCATAGGAAATCATATCAACCTCGATGCGGTAAAAGTTATCCTCACGAGTGGCAGAAACGTTAGCAATAGATACGTTCTTTTCGCCGGGGTCGGATACGTTGCGCACAGTAACCTTACCGTCGTCAATATACGTCGTACCGGTGAAAAGCACAACTTCTGCCTTTGCATTCAGTTCAAGTACAGATTCTGCCAGCACCATCGAACCGTCAATATCCGAAGCACCGTAAGTGCACTTGAAATCATTCGGGTCAACGAGAGCATCCATCTCTCTCAAAAGGGTATCGCGCATATCTGCGGTTGCACGCTGGCGGATAAAAGTTGCCTCTTTGCCGGCAAGAATGACCGAAACAGCGCTATCCTTGTCGAGAGTTTCGTTAACCAAAGTCTTTGCTTGCGTTACCGCACGCTCAAAGCGTGTTTCGCCTTCGATCTCGGCAAGCATACTGCCGGATGCATCAATTACGATAATCTTTTCATTTGCGGAGCGTTTGTCTTCTCCGGCAATAAAGGGTTGTGCGAGTATAAATGCACAAGTACATACAATAAGCACTTGGCAGATAATCAAAAGGATGTTGCGCAACTTGCTTATCGGAATCTTTTTCTTGCGATATTTAAGACTCCGTTTCCAAACATAAGTTGTGGAAATGTTTTTATTTTGGTAATTGGGTTTTAGTATGTAGATTAAGAAGAGAATCAGTAAACCGATAAAACCCAAGAATCCTAAGGGTGTTAACCAATTCACTCTACAATACCTACCTTTAACAATTCTTTAAACAATGCCTTTTCGATGGGGTGATCCGTCGGGATGCTAATGAAGGTGGCACCGCGGGAAGCACAGAAATTATAAAGATCACTTTCAAGATCTTTCAGCGCTTCTTCGTAAGCCATTTGAGCACTGATATCAATGTTCATCTTCATGTTTTTTGTGTCCGTGATATCTTCCGCTTCAGAGTCGATCAAATTCACACGGCCACTATAAGTGGGATCCCTCTCCTCGGGAGTCATAACTTGAATGAGTAGGACCTGACGTTTTTTATATGAAAGATAGTCTACAGCGCGACGCCAATCGCTATCGGTAAAAAAGTCGGAAATGATGAGGGTAAGTCCATCATTGTTTCCGGTGTTTTCGCAACCGACAACAGCAGCATCAATGTCGCCCTCGCCATCAAAAGTAAGATTTTCAAGTTCCGACATAGCACTAAAGAAGGCGCGCTTACCTACAATTGTGCCAAAGGGATCCTCAGCTTTTTTGCCTTTTATCAATTTATAGGACACCTTGTCCATGTTGTGTATCGAAAGGTATCCGAGAGCAGCAGCAATTCCAAGGGTGTATGCCGCCTTCTGCGGGTTGTCCTTTCCCATCGATGCGGAGCAGTCGATAAAGATTTGCGTATGCATCTGTCTCTCGTCGGTAAAGAGCTTTAAGAAAAATTTCTCAAATCGACTGTAAAGGTTCCAGTCGATACGACGGATATCGTCACCCAGTGCATACTCACGGTAATCGGCAAATTCTACCGTTTGACCGTAAGTTTTTACAAGGTGCTTACCGCCGAAAAAGCCCGCAAGATCTGCTCGCATCTCCAGTGACAAGGTCTCCAAACGACTGAAAAATTCGTCGTTCAAATAAGAGCCTTTCATTTAATTACTTTCTCCCAAACTTTTTACGCTTTTTTGTTTCGCCGTCTTCAGCAGTTGCAGCATTTTTTGTTTCGTTTGCGGCAATAACGAGTTCTGCTTCGGGGGATTCGTTCTTAATCTTATTTTTATTAACAAGCTCGTCAATGATCATCTTAATGATCTCGTCTGCGCTTACGCGCTCAGCGATAGCTTCAAAGGTGAGCTTCATTCTGTGACGGAGAACGGGGTATGCAAGCTCGTTAACGTCGTTATAGGAAACATTATAACGACCGTTCATAAGAGCCTTTACCTTGGCAGCGGAAATGAGTGCCTGACCTGCACGGGGAGAAGCACCGAGACGAATGTATTTCTTAGCTGCTTCGGATGCGCACTCGCTATCGGGATGGGTAGCGGAGCAGAGCATCATTGCATATCTCATAACCTCGGTAGCAACGGGGATAGCATTTGCGGTCTTGCGCATCTCGAGAAGGTCAGCACCGTTACAAGCTGCGTCAGCAACTTCTGCCATGGTTTTTTGAGTCATGTTAACAATGTCCATCAATTCATCGAGAGAGGGGTTCTTAACGATGATCTTGAACATAAAACGGTCCATCTGTGCCTCGGGAAGAGGATACGTACCATCCTGTTCAACAGGGTTCTGTGTTGCCAAAACGAAGAAGGGCTCTTCGAGCTTTCTGGAAACGCCCATTACGGTAACGGTGTGCTCCTGCATTGCCTCAAGGAGTGCAGATTGCGTTTTAGGAGTTGCACGGTTAATTTCGTCCGCGAGGATGATGTTGGAGAAGATAGGGCCGGGTTGGAACTCGAAGGTGGAGTTGCCGTCTTCGCCCTTAACGATGATATTGGTACCCGTAACGTCTGCGGGCATCAAGTCGGGGGTAAACTGAATTCTGGAGAAGGGGAGATCGAATACACGGCCGAGGGAACGCACCAAACGGGTCTTACCAACACCGGGTACACCCTCAAGCAGGACGTTACCGCCTGCGATCATAGCGATAACCGCACCCTCGATAACTTCCTTTTGACCGATAACGTCACGACCGATTTGTGTGAAGATGTTTTCACACTGTACCTTAAACTTTTCGAGATTTTGTTCTGTAATCATGAGCTTTCTTTGCCTCACTTTTTGTTATGATTTTTTATATTTTTTTTTATTACTGAATTGTGGAATAGTATCGTTCGATGATCTTACGAATGTGATCAGGAATGTTTTCATCGTTTTCCAGATATTCCATTGCCTGTTGATAATAATCATCGAGAACGTCGCGGTAATAGGTCTGACCGTCAATTACCTGGTTGACCTCCACGTATTTTTCACCACCGCTTGGCGGGGCGTCCGGATTGTTGGTTTCTTGTTCACCGTCACCGCTGCCGGGTACATCGTCGGGCTTATCCTCATCGTCGCCCGCATCGTCGAAGTTTTCCATTAGAGTGAATATAGCAGATACGCTGATGT
>SVQS01000004.1 GCA_015065205.1 Oscillospiraceae bacterium | reverse complement strand
GGTCAATCTCTATGAATTGATGCTTTCCGCAATGAAGGGCACACTCGCCGCCTACGGCTATACAAAGAATGGTTACACTCCATCACAAAACACCTTTTGGGATATTATGGACACCTATGACGGTAAGATAATGGAAACCTCCGATTCCTACTACCGTAAAAGCGTGCTTGAAAACTGCAAAACCTATCTCGTGTCGCTCTATTTGTTTGATGAGTATGGTTTAGAATTGAGTGAAAGCGCAAAAAAAGAGATTGAGGACACGATGGATGAGCTGATCAAGACCGATGGCGAAGGCTCTAAAACCAAGCTCAATTCGGTGCTTGCCGAGTACGGTGTCAACTACAAAATGCTCAAGGAGTATTACACCATCAAGGCAAAATTCAAGGCTGTGCAGAATCACATCTTCTCCACTACAGGTCCTAATATGAAAAATGAACATTTGAATGAAAATTACGTTCACTTCTATCAAATCTTCCTTGCAAACTACACCTATGTTTATGAGACCGACAAAAACAATGACACCATTTATTACAACATAGCAACCAATCAACCCCTTTATAAGGTAACCGAATTTAGGAATGAAATTTCCCCCGGAAAATATGAAACAGACTCCAAAGGAAATATCATTTATTATACCGATATTACACGCGAACACATTTCTTATGACACGGAAAACGGTCAGCCTTCCTATAAAATTGATAAGGATGGCGAATCTTATGTAACCAAGCCGATGACAGAAGATGAGTTGGAAGCCCTTGCAGGACGCGCCAACAACCTTAAGGATAGCTTGCAAGGTGTTACAAAAGAAGTCTTTGTTGCAAAAGTAACCTCCGAAAGCGATGATACACAAGCCGCTATTTACACCGATGGCTACTATTTAAAAAAAGGAGTAGATTTTTCGGACTCGGGAGATGATTATATGTACTTGGACAAAATTGTTGAACAGCTTTCAAGTGCGGATACAAAAGACGGCGATGTCATTATGATCCCCTCCACCTCGGGCTATCACATTCTGTTTAAATGTGCTCCTACACAAAACGCTTTTGATCTGGAAGCAAACAAGGTTTGGTTCTCAAGCTTTGCCACAGATTTTACCGGTGAGATTTTTGAGAATATCGCAGAACCCTATCTTGCACAGATCAAGCTGGACGAAAAAGTGTATGCCAAAGCCCCCTCTATGAAAGAGGTTGCCGTCAATTATTTCTATTATTGATGGAAATTGTCTAAATTTTTTTGCAGAAAAACGCATTTATGTATTGACAAAGGTGCGTTTTTCTGATATAATTAGGATACATCCAATTAATTTTTCTTTTTGAAAGGAGACATTATTATGAAAAAAACAATCAAATTGATCGCACTGGCACTCGTCCTCACCCTCTCTGTTGTAATGTTGGCTTCTTGTCTGCCTCCCAACTCCAACCCCGAAAAAGCAATTGAAAAGTTGAAAGGCAATGACTACAAAGCAGCTGAAGATGATACCGTTTTGCCCTTAATTTTTGCAGGTCTTGGCATTAAGGACGTTGACACCATTGTTACCGGCACCGCAGTTATTGACAAGAAGATTGAGCACGTTACCATCATCTATTTTGAAGATGCCGATGCTGCAAAGGCCGCTTGGGATGACGTAAAAGAATACGCCGAAAAAGAAGATAAGGAAGAAGAAGATTCTGACTGGACCATTGACAAATTTGGAAAGATGATTTGGTAAGGCACCAAAGCCGCTATTAAAGCGACTTACTAATTCAAAATCAACATAAAAAGGAACAGAACCGCTCGGTTCTGTTCCTTTTTGTTTGTATTAAAACCTTTTTTTGTAAAGTGATTACTCTTCGTCGCCCCAAGTGCTGATGGGAGCAACCTCATAAAGCTTTGCATCAAAGTCATCGCCCTCGCCAATTACCTTTGCGGCAACAGAGAGACGCATACGGTCCTTGGCCTCGGCACGGATGTAGAGGCGAGTCAAGTTGCTCTCTTCTACCTTTTCGGCTTGGAATTTGGCTTTGCCAAAACCACCGATTTGGCACTTAAGTACTTTATCATTAAAAGTCAATTTGGCAACCTTTGCACCACTCAGAATTTCAACCTCTGCAGGGGTGTAGACAGTCCAGAGAATTTCACCGGGAGCGGTGAGAACGAGTTCATCCTGAATAACAACTGTGGAGCGATTGTCGGTCAACATGACACCACGTTTACCACGCGAAATGGCTTTGTTTGTGGATGTCATATCCACAACGGCGTAGATGCGGTCCTCGCGACCTTTCATTTCTACGATTTTTGCGTTTGCATAATCCTCTTGGTCGGGGGCATTCTTTTCAACAGGATTGACAACGATGGTATTCTGTTTTGCCGCAACTCCGGGAATTGTTTTAATTCCGTCCGGTACTGCAAAGAAACGTACACCTGCCATATCCAAAATAACACTACCTGCATCCAGATCACCATTAACACCGTTATTTGAGCCGTGCAGACCTACAAAAGTATCGTCACTTGCCCAACCGGAGCGCATAATCGCAAGACCTGCTTTGCGGTAAACGACATCCTGCGGCAGAATGGGAGCAAAGGCATCATCCACGGGGGTGTAGAAAATAATATCGAAGGGACTTACGCGTTTAGCACCGCTGATGAGCTGCTGACGGCGTACAGCGGCATAGGTTGCATTGCCGTATTGCTCACTCATCCAGAACATCATAGCGGTATCGGTGAGACGAGCAGCATTATCACGGAAGTTCCACATACCGTTTGCGGTCTCGGTAGCAATTGCATAGTATCCTGTTGCAGAGAAGCCAGGTGCAGATGCAAATCCATAATCATTACCACAAGCCTTTTGCAACATTGCAATCACAAGTGCGAGAGAACGAGAACTCTTTTCCCAAGCAACAACACCGTCACTGTATCCACCATCGGGAGCGTATGCAGCAAAGCAAGGCTCGACGTTACACAAAACGCGGTTGATGAGCTTGAGAGAGGTTTCGGGGTAGATATCAGCCAATGCCAAAGACATAGCAAGCATACCTGCGTTAACAATGGAAGCGGCTTTTCCTCCCTCTATCCACATACGCTTCTTGCCGTCATAGCATTCAAGACCTACTCTCATACCGTTGCGCAGCATTGTACGCTCGATAACAGCCTTTCTGCCTTCGCTCCAAACGTGGTGACACCAGTCGTAGCAGATAGCAACTGCAAAGGAAACAGTGCCAACAGAAGACATCAGATGGTCGTCCCAGTTACTGAACGAAGCAAGTGCCTCACATTCAACAGCGGCACGTTCACAGTATTTCTTATCACCCGTTACGCGATAAAGGGTGGAGAAAGCGATGATTTTTTCAGCGGATGCTGCAAGATCCTCGGTCAGCATCTGTGCGCTACGAGGCATTGCTGCTACGATAGGCGCGGACTTGAATGCGGCAGAGCTTGTGCCATACTCTGCTTTGAGTGCCTTGAGGTATTCGGCCAGCGCGGGATCCTCTTTGGCACGGCGACGAAGCTGCATCAATTCATCGTGAGAGAGCAAAAGTCTGCCACGAGATGCGCTGAAGCGGCGGCGCAGATCGCCAAGTACACGGTCAGCCTCGGGGCGATAGAAGGTTGTTGCGGCAACAAGCTGCCAAAGAATAGCGCTGTCACGTCCACTTTGGAAGATATTTTTGCGATTAGAAAGAATGATAAGTCCCATTCCGTCAACGAACATCTGTCTCCAACGGAAGAACTCACGAACGTAATCTGCCGGGAAGAAGAGCATTCCGCCACGCTCACGCGGGAAGAAACCGAGGGTGCTTTCAACGCCGTCTACTTTTACGCAATTCGAATTTGCGGAAAACGCATACTGTTTGCGGCGGTAAGTAAAGTTGAGGGTGAGTGCGCGATTATCGGCAACGCAAGAAAATGCGATGCCTGCGGCAACGGGTGCCATAGGCAACCACAAAATGCCGTCCTCCTCAAAAGGCTTCGCCTCGCTCTCGTCGATGGAATTGGGGATACGCTTGCGGTCAACGATGGAAAAATTACCCGTTTTTGAGAAAACAGCCGCACCTTTGAGCTCGGGCATTCTTGCATAAATGGGAGCTATATCGCTCTCGTAAACATAAAAGCTATCAAAATAAAGAACGGGAGCACGTCCCTCGGTTGGAATATTTGCAGCCGACTCAAATACGATACTGCCAATGTTGTTCCACCCCTCGTGATTCGCAACACTGTGCATAAATGGTAACTCAATGCGATAGTCGTTCCAGCCATCCTTTGCGATGTTGATGGTGGTAGTATATCCACCGGTATTCTTGCCTGTAGGGCTGTTATTAAACAAAAGAAGGAAGGACGTACCTGCCGCACCTGCGGAAAATACCGAAAACGTTAGATAGCGAACACCCGAAAGATCGGAGCCGCCCATAGGAATCACTACGCGGTCAAGCTCGCGAAGACACCAAGCCGCACTCATATGCGCGCTCTTTTTGTGTCCGAGATCAGGCTTCATACCCGTGCTCTCAATCAAGTCGTATTGGTTCATATCAACCAAAATCTGTGCAGGGCTCTCTTGCCAGGTTTCAATCATACTTCTCAAATTCTTTTTCATCTGTCGTTCCTCTTTTTATATGTATTTTTCTATTATTTCACAGTTTTTGCAAAGCGAAGGAAAGCTTCTCTTCCCTCTTGGGTGCACTTATAAACGCCTGCATCCTCCAATACCGCCTCAAACGTGCGACCAATTTCTTTTTGAAGAATTTCACCGGTGTTGTCATAGGAGAATTGGTACTTTGATGCAAAGGAATCTACCCATGCGGCGTGCTTTGCGGTGCGCTCATCGAGGGTAATATCCTTGCCTTCTGCAAGGTACATTGCCAAAATGTCCATCTCTTCGCACAGTCGTACGGGCAGGACGGCAAGTCCCATAACTTCAATAAGACCAATATTTTCTTTTTTGATATTATGCTTTTCCGTATGGGGATGAAACACCCCCAGCGGATGCTCCTCGGTTGTTAGGTTGTTGCGCAAAACAAGGTCAGTTTCATAATCCTCGCCGCGGCGGCGTGAGATGGGTGTGACCGTGTTATGCGGTTCTCCATCGGTCTCGGCAGAAATGCCTGCTTCGGGGTCGCTGTATGTGCGCCACGTGCGAAGGATGCGGTCAGAGAGTTCAATCAAGCTCTGGCGGTTGGCAGAGCGCAAACGAATGACCGACATCGGCCAATATACAATGCCTGCGGCAACATCATCAAAGCCTGCAAAATGCAATTCCCTCTCGATGGGTGCACGCTCCATAGCGAAGGTATAGTTTCCGCCCTGCATATGGTCGTGAGAGAGAATAGAACCGCCCACAATGGGAAGGTCGGCGTTTGCCCCCAGCATATAGTGTGGGAATCTCTCGACGAAATCCATTTGCTTGACAAAGGTAGAGCGATCGATGCGCATAGGCGTATGCTCTTGCGAAAGAGCGATACAATGCTCGTTATAATAAACGTAGGGAGAATACTGCAAGAACCACTTTTGTCCTGCAAGCGTGACAGGGATAAGGCGCAAATTCTCTCTTGCGGCCTGTGTCAGACTTCCCGCAAAGCCCTCGTTCTCGCGGCAAAGGGCACATTTGGGATATCCGCTCGCCACAGCTGTTTTAGCAGCGGCAATGGCGCGGGGGTCCTTTTCGGGCTTGGAGAGGTTGATGGTAATATCCAAATCTCCATATTTTCCGCTATAAATCCATTTAATATCCTTTTTTGTGCGGTAGGTGCGAATATAATCGGACGCGCGGGAGATATGATAATAGTAATCGGTTGCTTTTTGGGGAGACTCTCTATAGAGTTCATTGAACGTACGTTGTACCTCACTCGGGCGTGGTGTGAGAATACCCATCAGGTGTGTATCAAACAAATCACGCTCGGTGATACTATCTTCGCCAATAATTCCCTTTTTGATAGCACAGTCGCAAAGAGCGGTGAGAATAGTCTCTAAATTCTTTTCCCTTTCTCTGCCTTGCTCGGGGAGAAAGTCAAGGACGCCAAGCTCTCGGCAGATGCGGTTGCATAAAAAGACGCGGTCGCACTCCTGTGCAAGCTCGTTTTGCATTGCATATTCAACAAGGTCATCTATTAGATTGCAAAGCTTTTCCTTGGTCTGCATCGTGCATTTCTTCCCCATTTCCCCCAAAAATCGGCTGTTATATATATTATAACATAGTAGGCTTTTTTTGTAAATGGGATTTTTACTCTTTTTTCAAAAATATTTTTATTTTTTTTGCAAAAATCTATTGACAAACGGCTTTTTGAGTGCTATAATCTTATTGATATCAAATCTCAATAAGGAGTAATGCAATGAAAAGACGTTCTACAAAGCAACGCGAGATCGTCTATGATGCTCTGATGCGATTGTATCACCCCACGGCAGAAGAGGTTTACGAATATCTGCGAGGCGAGCAACCCGGTATCGGGCGTGCGACCGTGTTCCGTAATTTGGCAGTTCTTGCAGAGGAAGGAAGAATCGTCAAGCTCTTCTTCTCCGACGAGGTGGCGCATTACGACGCGAATATCGACGGTCATTACCACTTTGTTTGCAAACGGTGTGCAAAAATCATCGATTTGCGAACCAATGCACGGCCTGCTCTGCCGCCCGAGCACGACTTTGAAGTCGAGACGCAAGAGGTCAATTTTTACGGCCGATGCCGTGAATGTCAAGAAAGTTTATAATCTAAAAAACACAATAAAAAAGGAGAAAAACAATTATGAAAAAGTACAGATGCTTGATTTGCGATGAGGTCTTTGAGGTTGCAGACGGTGTAGAGCCCATTTGCCCTAAGTGCGGCGTAAAAGGTAGCAAGCTGCAGCTCATCTCGGAGGAGTCCAAGAACCCTAACAAGTATGCCGGTACACAAACCGAAAAGAACCTTGAGGCGGCTTTTGCAGGCGAGTCTCAGGCAAGAAACAAGTACACCTACTTTGCATCCGTAGCAAAGAAAGAGGGCTATGAGCAGATCGCTGCCCTGTTCCTCACAACTGCGGACAATGAAAAAGAGCACGCTAAGATGTGGTTCAAGGAACTCAACGGCCTCGGTGACACCGCTCATAACCTCGGCGCAGCTGCAGAGGGTGAGAACTACGAGTGGACTGATATGTACGCCGGCTTTGCAAAGGTCGCCGATGAGGAAGGCTTCCACGAGCTCGCTGAAAAGTTCCGTCTGGTCGCTGCCGTTGAAAAGCATCACGAAGAGAGATATCGCGCACTTCTCCGCAACGTGGAGACTGCCGAAGTATTCAAAAAGAGCGAAGTTAAGGTTTGGGAATGCCGTAACTGCGGTCACATCGTCGTTGGCACTAACGCTCCCGACGTATGCCCCACCTGCGCACATCCTCAAAGCTATTTCGAACTGCACGCTGAAAATTATTGATTTATTTTATAAGAACTGCGGGGGAACCTTTTTCGCGGAAAAACATCGCAACGTACCGTTGCTACGCGAATATTTCGCAAGCGAAATATTGGGGTTCCCCCGCACCCCTTCCAAAAAGCACTTGCACAAGAATAATAAAATAGATTTGTTCGTTTGCAAACAGACGGATGGCGGGAGCACCAAGGCATTCCCCTACGGAAATTATTTGTTCTTTTGTAGGGACCGGCGTCCTCGACGGTCCTAAAGTAACAAATCTACGTAAATAAAATGGCGAGAGAAGTGAAAACAAAAAGCCATTTTGTAACAAAAAATCTCTCGTTTAAGGACCGTCGAGGACGCCGGTCCCTACAAATTTTCTTTTTTATACATTTGGGTGACATTGGTCGTCCGTTTTTCTTCAAAATCCAGATATCATAAGGGCTTCTCTGCCCTTTTCTTTTTTGTCCAAAATTCTACCATTGGTAGAATGATTAGAAATTTATCGAATTACTCTTGACAAAAAGTGATTAGATGTGTATAATATCAGTGTGGTCACAAACAGAAATCAAGCAAAAGGAGAAATAAGATGACTTATTTGGAAATTGATAAAGCATTGTACGATATTGTTAATGAGAAATATATCGAATGTCAAAGCAGACTCGATGCGGTACCGAAAGAAAACAAAAACGAATGCAAGGCTTTGATCATTGAAAGAGAGATGTACGGACTGTGCAATCGTGCGGGGATACTCGTATACGTGTTGGGAAAACGCGAAAATGTTCTTACTATGAGACGTCGAGTAATCGGACAGATTCTGCAGAAATATCCCAAATTAAACGAGGTGTTTACCCAACTTGAAGAAGAAGAAAAAATGCGATTTATAGCAGCATTGCAAGCAGAAATTTACATGCGCGATCAAATCGTTAATTCCTATTATACTGAATTTGAAGCTGCCAAGGCCTCGGGAGATATGAAAAATATTCTTGAGCTTCAAATTAAAATCGGTGGCTGTGAGAATGTATTTAAGGCGTGGGAAGCATGGCGTAAAGAAAACAACATTTATCCCAATTTGATTGACAAAATGGAGGGTTAAAATGAGCGAATATTCTATTTACGTATCAAACGGAAAGGTCGTTGGCGATTCTGCATTTTATCAGTCAGCCTACACTTCCCTTAAAGAAGAATGTAAACGACTTGAAAAGTTTACCGAGTCTCTTGACAAAGATCCTTCGCAGAAAAAAGAACAAATTGCAGAATACAAATGTGCAAAGTTTCGTTATGCGTCGGTATCTTTAATTCACAGTACGGTCTACAACAACAACGAATGCAGAACGCAATTTAACCTTGCATATTCCCACTTTTTGTTGCGTCCGTTTGGCGAAATGTTGAAGGAACACGCAGAATATTTTGCATTATATGAAGCCGCCCCTGCAAATGAAAAGCCCGATTACAGCTTATATTATGCAATGCTGGTATTCATTGAAAGAGAGCTTTCAATGCTTAACGAAAACTCTCGAACCGCGTCCGATTGGGAAAAGATCGAACTCGAGGAACGCATCGGCGGTCTGCAATTTGCGAAAGTGTGTCTTGACGAGGCATGGCAAAGACGAAAGGATGTGATAGCGTGAAAGAAAAGCTTGCACTTTTGAAGCTCCTTGCCGACGAAACACGTCTTGAAATCCTTAATATTTTGCTCAGGGAAGATTCCTTTGTAGAGAAGATTGCCTGTGAGCTTTCCCTCACCCCTGCAACCATTTGCTATCACCTCAAAAAAATGGAAACGGCGGGTGTCGTCAACTGTTCTCGCTCGCAGTTTTATATGATCTATTCCCTCAACCGCGACATTTTTGACAAGCCACTTTTTGAATTGATCAAAAAAGATGACCCCGTTGTTGATGCAGAGGAAAAATACAAAAAAGAGGTTCTCTCTCACTTTTTTAAGTACGGTCGGCTGACACAGATCCCCACGCAGCGCAAAAAGCGTGAAATTGTGCTTTGGGAAATTGCAAAGCAATTTGAGCGTGGGCGCGAATATGACGAAAAAGAGGTGAATGAGATCATTCATCGCTTTCACGAAGATCACTGCACCATTCGCCGCGAAATGATTGCCTGCGGCATTATGGCGCGCCAAAAAGAAACATATTGGTTGGTGTAAATTATGACTGTAAAAAGAATTATCGTCTCGCAAAAGGTTAAATCCTTTCGACGCGAAAATCGCCTGACGCAGGAGCAATTCGCATCCGCTTTAGGCTTATCGCCCCAAACCATCTCCAAATGGGAGCGCGAGGAATGTTATCCCGACATTACCTTCCTCCCCATTCTCGCCGACACACTCGGTTGCACGGTGAATGACTTTTTTGCTTGAATTTTATAATTATGCAGGGGAAACTTCTTGCAGAAGAACATTGCAACGTTCCGTTGCTACGGTAATATTTCGCAAGCGAAATATTACGTTTCCCCCGCACCCCTTCAAGAACTTTTGCACAAAAATTTCTTAAATAAAATCGTTAGTTCACAAATAGGCAGTCGGCGCGAGGTAAAACCTCGCTTTTGCTGTCGCGAGCGATTAGGGTAGCGAAGCGGCGCAAACGGAATGAATGACAGTCCGGTGGACTGTCAGAACGTGAGCGAGACCGAGCCGTAGCGAGACTCACCGAGACCCTACTCGCTCTGAAAGTTGAAAGCATTAGAATAATCTGTAAATAAGGGCTTCTCTGCCCTTTTCTTTTTTGTCCAAATTTTACCATCTGTAGATTTTTGGTTCTTGGACTCCGTTAAACCATTGGTTGAATGGCAAATAAAGTTTTTCAAAAGTATTGACAAATGTTTACACCTCGTGTTATAATGAATTAAAGTCATTTGTCTATTTTGAAAAGCCATCGAGGTTTTTGAAAAAGCAGCTGATTGAAGTTCTGCTGACAAACCGCTGCAAATGAATACAAATTGCACTTTGACAAAAAACAGAGTGAAAGGACAATTTATGGGTGGATAAGTATGAATAAGATTATCGTAGCAAAAAAAATAATAGAATTCCGTCGCAAAAACCACTTAACCCAAGGAGAATTTGGCGACCTGCTTGGGGTATCTGCGCAAGCCATTTCAAAGTGGGAGCGCGGGTTGTGCTATCCTGACATTACCATTCTGCCCGACCTTGCCGAAACACTCGGTTGCACGGTGAATGACTTTTTTGAGCAATGTGACACATAAAACAGGCGACCTTTGTCGCCTATTTTTTGTAATGATCTTGTATTGACAATTTTAGGTGGATAGTGTATAATAAATTTAGTAATTTTAGAAGGTGGTAACAATGAAAAACAAGCTTGGTATCATAAAATTTGGCGGTTCGGTTGTGTTTGCTTTTCTCACGCTGACATTCAACCTGTTGTTATCGATATTGTTCCGCATATTGATATGGTTTTGGTTTCTGCCCAATTTGAGTATCTTCTTCCCCGGGTTGGTCCCTGTTTTGGAAAATGCCTATGGCACGAATCAAACACACACTTATTTTATTATCAACAGCATTTGTGCTATCATTACCATCTTGCCCGCTTCAACGCTTGCATGCCGCTTGTTAAGAGGACGACGAAAAGCGTTTAGCGAATACGACAAATGCAAAATGTCCTACAAGGAAGGATTGCTCGATTATTGGAAAAACAATGGTCTGACAGATGCTATTCTATTTGGTACAACGGCAATCGTTTTGACAATCATCTATGCAAATTCTGTAAAATTCCCAACGGTCATTTATCGCGCCCCCGATGGAATTGGTTACATCAGTATGTTCCCCTTAGCTTTTGCACTGTTTGAAAAAATCGGTACATTTTTTGGGGGGCTACTCTTGCTTGTTTTACTTGAGCTTGCAATGCTTGGCGGTGTTTTCTTCGCTCAAAAAAGATGGCGCGCCGTGTACTTTATTGAGGAGTGAGGAGACGGTATGTTTACTTTTGTTTTCACTGTTTTGGACGTCCTCGTCATAGTCGGCATTTTTTTGGCAATTACAAGATTTATCCGCGTTATTTTTAAGCGCGCAAAATGCATTGCAACCTTAAAAAAGATTTGTAAAAAGCAAGGTTACACCTTGAAATTTCATCATTCCCCTCTTCTTTCGATATTTTACAAATGGCACAAAATTGATTTTTCTGTTCATGCCGACCAAAAAATCTATCGTGTAAAGCTCCTTACGTTTTTCTCCCCCAGAAAAGTCTGTCATTTTATTGACGACCACAGTTACGTGTGCTATTTGAAGTCCTTTTTCGCTTTGCCAATGCCTACCAAGATAAGCGAGCACCCCAACATTCTTTCCTATCACCGCTTACCCACCTTTTCTGATTCGCAAAGCGAAAGCGAAACATTTGTTCTTTTATGTAATCCCACCCCGAACGAAATCACCTATATAGAAACGGACGGTTCTCGTCAGGTTGCAGACAATCATTGTACAATCGGCTCGTTTCTTCTTTACAATGCAAAGGGCTTTTGCTCCCTATTGGGCGGTTATTTAGACAAATAAAACGCTCAAAATCGATTATTTTTCCGTGTCCCTGTTATAAAAATATATAAATATAGTAAAAAAGTTTCAAAAAGGTATTTACAAAATGAGAAAAGTGTGGTATAATACTGTCGTATGCGTGAGCTCGGTTTTCGGATACGAGGCTGTCAAGCAGCTTTTTCACCCACCGATTGCTGAGTGAAACGCAAATAAAAACAAAGAAAGGTGAAAATACCATGCAGAAAGACACAAAGCTCAACATCATCGAGCAATACGCTACCCACGAGGGTGACACCGGTTCTCCCGAGGTACAAATTGCTATCCTGACCAACCGCATCGCTAACCTGACCGAGCACCTCAAGGCTAACAAAAAGGACTTCCACAGCCGCCGCGGTCTGCAAAAGATGATCGGTCGCAGAAGAAGCCTGTTGAACTACCTGCAAAAGAACGACATCGAGCGTTACCGCGCGATCGTCAGCAAGCTCGGCTTGAGAAAGTAAAGCAAACATTGGGAGTTGAGAGCAGCGGCAGTTTTGTCACTGCCCTCACTCCTTGTTTGTTTTTTTCTCAAACATCTCATTCTCACGGTCGGATTAGCAGTTAACCGTGTGCCGGAGAGTTCCCTTTTTTCCGACTTACGGTTAAGTGCTAAACCTCCGCGAGAGCAATCCAAAAATCAAAACGGAGGAATGTAAAAAATGAACATTACCAAAAGCGAACCTATGAATTTCAAAAATTACAAGGTGTTCAAGTACACCTACGCCGGCAGACCTCTCGTAATTGAGACCGGTAAGATGGCAGGCCTTGCAAACGGCTCTGTTCTCTGCCGCTACGGCGACACCGCAGTTCTCTGCTGCGCAACCGCATCCGAAAAGCCCCGCGATGGCATCGACTTTTTGCCCCTCTCCGTCGACTTCGACGAGAGAATGTATGCAGCCGGCAAGATCCCCGGTGGCTATCTCAAGCGTGAAGGCAAGCCCAGCGAAAAGGCTGTTCTGACCTCTCGCGTTATCGACCGTCCCATTCGTCCTCTCTTCCCCAAGGATCTGAGAAACGACGTGGCTCTCACTCTTGTTGTTATGTCGGTTGACCCCGACTGCTCCCCCGAGATCACCGCGATGATCGGTGCTTCCACCGCTCTCGCAATCTCCGATATTCCGTGGAACGGCCCCATCGGCGGCGCGTTCATGGGTCTTGTTGACGGCAAGATCGTCCTCAACCCCACCGCTGAAGAGCAAAAGAAGAGCGATCTGCAACTCACCGTTGCTGCATCTATGGAAAAGGTCGTTATGATCGAGGCAGGCGCTAACGAGGTTGACGACGACACCATGTTTGAGGCTATTATGAAGGCGCACGAGGAGATCAAGGACCTTCTCGGCTTTATCAATGGCATCATCGATGAGATTGGCAAGAAGAAGTTTGAATATCCCTCTTGCGAGCTCGATCACGATATGTTTGACGAAATCTTCGCTTTCTGCGAAAAGGACGTTATGAACGCTCTTGACACCGATGACAAGAACGTACGTGATGCAAGAATGGTTCCCGTTAAGGATGCCATCCTTGAAAACTTTACTGAAAAGTATCCCGAGCTTCCCAACATCATGGAAGAGCTCATCTACAAGATTCAAAAGAAGATCGTTCGCCGTTGGTTGCTTGTTGACAAAAAGCGCGTTGACGGTCGTAGCATGGATCAGATCAGACCTCTTGGCAGTGAGGTTGGCGTTCTGCCCCGCACCCACGGTTCCGGTCTGTTCACCAGAGGTCAGACTCAGGTTTTGACCGTTGCAACCCTTGGTACTCTCTCCGAGGCGCAAATGCTTGACGGCATTGACAGCGAGACCTCCAAGAGATATATGCACCACTACAACATGCCCGGCTTCTCCACCGGTGAAGCGAAGCCTGTAAGAAGCCCCGGCCGTCGTGAAATCGGTCACGGTGCTCTCGCTGAAAGATCTCTAGTTCCCGTTCTTCCCTCCGAGGAAGAGTTCCCCTACGCTATCCGTCTCGTATCCGACGTTGTATCCTCTAACGGTTCTACCTCTCAAGGCTCCGTTTGCGGCTCTACCTTGGCACTGATGGATGCAGGTGTTCCGATCAAGGCTCCCGTTGCAGGTATCTCCTGCGGTCTCATCACCGCTGAGGACGGCTCTTGGGATACCATGATCGACATTCAGGGGCTTGAGGACTTCTATGGCGATATGGACTTTAAGGTTGCAGGTACTCACAAGGGTATCACCTCCATTCAAATGGACCTCAAGATTGACGGTCTTACCCCTGAAATCATTAAGAGAGCGTTTGAAATGACCCACGCAGGTCGTGATTATATCATTGACGAAGTTATTCTGAAGGCTATCGAGGCTCCTCGCGCAGAGGTTTCTCGCTATGCTCCCAAGATGACCACCATGAAGATCGATCCCGACAAGATTCGCGAAGTTATCGGTAAGGGCGGCTCTGTAATTCAGAAGATCGTTGCTGACACCGGCGCGAAGATCGACATCGAGGACGACGGCACCATTCGCATTGCCGCTATCAACGCAGATCAAGCTGAGGCTGCAAAGGCTTATATCGATGCTATCGTATTCGAGCCCGTTGTTGGCGCTGTTTACACCGGTACTGTTACCGGCATTAAGGAGTTTGGTTGCTTTGTTGAATATGCTCCCGGTAAGGAAGGCATGGTTCACATCTCCAAGATCGCACCCCGCCGCATCGAAAAGGTTGAGGACGTCCTCAAGCTTGGCGACGTTGTTAAGGTAAAATATATCGGACTTGACAAGAAGGGCCGTATGGACTTCTCTATCAAGGACGCACTTGAGGCTTAATTGTCTAATCTCATGAAAGGAGCAACACAACATGGGAAATAAGGCGACACAACCTCGCAGCTTTAATACCATTCGCCGCAGTCAAACAAAGGTGCGCGCACAGCGTCGCCAAACGCAACGCGTTGTGTTGCTTGCCATATTTGCTACGGTAGCACTGATTCTTGTTTCGTTGTTGGTGCTTGGCGGCTTCCTTGTCGTCAACGCCATCATCGATGCGCGCCCCGCACCCGATAACAACGATAACAATCCCCCATCCCCCAACGGAATTCAGTTTATACAAACTACAAAACTTGCAACCGACACCCTTGTGGGTGATTTGGTTTTGGTGAATCCCGATAACAGATACACGTTCCCGGACGCAGCCGAAAAAACATTGGAATGCATCAATGATTACAGAACAAAGGCAGAAGATGGAAAATTTTACTACACTTTGGTCGAAGTGCAATATAAACTTAAATTGCAGAAAAATGCGATTGATGCACTGAATGCTATGTTGCTCAAGAGTTATGAAGTTACCGGTGACATCATTAAAATTTCGGATGCTCACAGAACTTTAAAGGCTCAAGAAGGCAGGGATATTGAACCCGGTTATTCCGACCACCATACCGGTTATTGCTTCGCGATTCGCGATAATGCTGATTCTTCTGAATTAGACCCGGACCACTGGATTTATGAAAACTGTCACAAATACGGTTTTGTTGTTCGTTATCCCGAAGGAAAAGAAGACATTACCGAAGTTTCCAAATACACTTTCTGCCTGCGTTACGTTGGTGTTCCTCACGCAACGTATATGTATGAAAACGATTTGTGCTTGGAAGAATATCTTGATTTGCTGAAAAACTCTTATTCTTCTGCAGCTACGCGTCTTACAATTTCTGCTGCAGACGGATTTGATTATGACGTTTATTACGTGAAAGCTTCCGATTCGGAAGTAACAACGATCGACGTCCCCACCAGCGATTTCACTTACACCGTCTCGGGCGATAATCGCGGCGGATTTATTGTAACAGTGAAAAAGCCGATTCCCCTTGCATAAGCCCCCTATCATTTGCATACCCTATCAATAATACGGAGGAAACAAATATGGAAAACGAAAACATGATCATTGAAGAAGCTGTTGTAGCCGAAGGTGAAGAAATCATCATTGAAGAAGCTCCCGCCGATGCAATTGACGTAGTTGTTGAAGAAGAAGCAGATGCTTCCACTGAACCTGTAGAAGAGATCGTTGGCGAAATTGCTGATGAAGAAGCAGAAGAGGAAGTTGCCACGGAAGAAAGCGCAACCGAAAGACTCTCTCGCAAGTGCGAGGAAGTAAAGGCCGCTTGTTGCAGCACCATCGATCGTATTGTTTACGACCTGAAGGAAACCAACTTCAATCCTTATATTAAGCAAACTCGCATCACTCGCGTAGAAATCTATCGCAACTGCAACGAGGAGCAACCCATTGATACCTTTGAGACCACTGACGTTAAGAGCTACTCTGCAAAGGCTTTGTTGGTAGCAGGCGTTGCTACTGCCCTTTTGGTAGCCGCTTCCGGCAAACTTGTCAAGAAGTTCTTAAAGTAAGATAAAAAATCCCCTGGAAACGGGGGATTTTTTATCTTGTATCTTATCGCAAGGTTGACGAATCAAAAAGAATATGATATAATGCATATATCCAAAAAACAGATTAGCAGTGAGGTTATTATGAAAAAAGTATGGAAAAAAGTATTGCTCATCATTGGCATTTCCCTGCTCGGTCTATTGCTGATTGTGGGTGGTTTTGCCCTGGCAGGCAACCTCTACGTAGCAAAGCAAAATGCTGATGACACTCCCTCTCACGTAGAAATGACCCCAAATGAGTTTGGTACCGTTGTGGCAGTTGGCCGCGGTCTTTATGATGCAAACGGCAACCGTTTTGACATCAAAGGCATTAACTTTGGCAACCTTTTTATTGCCGAGGGTTGGATGACTGTCAACTCCATTGGGGCTCTCTACAACGATGACGGAAGCTTTCAACGCGTAAACAATCAAGGTATTGTTGAAGATTACGAGGAGATCTACCAAGAAGAATTTGACGCCATTTTGGCAGATCGCGTAGCAAACGGAGATTTTACAGAGGAGCAGTTGAACGAGTTGCTCGACACATTCTTTTACTCTTATTGTACAGAGGCAGATTTTAAACTGATCAGCGATACGGGATTGAATACCATTCGTTTGCCTATGTATTACCGTAACTTTATGGAAGGCTCCGATGAAGCCTTGACGATGCGCAAAGACGCATTTGAAAAGCTGGACTATTTCCTTGAGCTTGCACAAAAATATGAATTGAAAGTCATTATTGATATGCACGGTGTGGTGGGCGGACAGTCCGGATTCGAGCACTGCGGCACCCGAGATATGGACTTTTGGGAAAATGAGACCTACATTGCATCTATGTGTGAACTATGGAAGAACATCGCTGCTTACTATGTAAATGAGCGCCCCGATCTTGCTTCCACCATTTTGGCATACGACCTTGTAAACGAGCCGACCAAGCGTACCGATTTCGGAACAGGTAAATTGCAATGGCAGGTTATGGATAGACTCTATGATGCTATCCGCGAAGTTGACAAACATCACGTTATTTCGATTGAAGGCGTTTGGTATCCCATTTCTCTTCCCAACCCCGAAAAATACGGCTGGGAGAATGTGCTTTACCAATATCATTTTTACAACTGGAATCACGACAAGGGCATCCCCAACGAGCTGTTCTACACTTTGATGAACACGCTTTATATGTTCTCCGATTATGATGTTCCCAAGTTCATTGGTGAATTCAACTTCTTTGATGATCAAGAAGCTTGGGACAAATACCTGCACCAATACGATGATTTGGGCTGGGGATGGACCATTTGGAGCTACAAGATCGTTTCGGTGGGTTGGTGGGATAACTCTTGGGGACTTGTTGTAAACAATCTGGTCCCTAAGGAAGATTCTGATACAGTCTATGAGGATTACAAACTGAAAATGGACATTCGCACCGCCACCTTTGAAGAAATTATGAGTACTTGGTCGAATGAAAACACCCAATATAACGGGCAAGAAGGATCTTACAAAATCTATGAGGACGGCACTCTATACCTCGTACTTAAGGACTACTTCGGTGATGATTGCAAGATTGACACCAACGAAGTTGTAAAATAAACTACTAACATTCAATTATAAAAGTAAAAAGCCGACGGATGAAACCGTCGGCTTTTCATATTCATTATCGTCAAAGAGAAGCAAGCAGAGCTTCTTCCATCCGCTCGGCCATCTCCTTCTCCGGCACGTCAAGTGCGAGAGACAACTCGGTGTAAAGAAAGTTCTTGGCGCGTGCAACCAAATCCCTCTCACCCTCGGAGAGACGTTGGATGCGATCGGGAAATTCATTTTTTCGATTGTATGCCGTTTTAATGATGCGTACCCACTCCGAGGGCTCATGCTTTTGCATAGCCTCGAGATACTTGGTGCGCAAAACTCTGCCATTTTCTTCAATAATCGGTGCGATTTGCGAAAGGCTTTTTAAGAGAACCTCGGCACCCTTTGCGTTCAAAAGCGGGCGAATGAAAATATTTTGATTATCCTTGGGAACATAAAGCATTCCACTCTTATCGTGAATGGAACGCATAATGTAATATTCTCTATCGGCAGGCATTCCCTCAAGAGGTGCGAACTGAATGTCGAGAATTTTACAAATTCCACCGGATTCGTAAAATACATAATCGTCTTTTTGAAAGTTTCTTGGCATTGTTTTGAGCTCCTTCTCGTTGTCTACATATATATTATACCACATTTCTTTGCAAAATTGGTGATTTTTTCTTTTTATTCACAAAAAAGTAAAAAACAGAAAGATAGCTTCTCATAACCGCAAAAGCTGTCTTTCTGTTTTTACTATAAATTGTACTGCACCCAAAATACATCCTTGACGCGCGCGAGTATTTCACGCAGGTCGTATTTTAGTTGTTTTGTATAAGTACGTAAATCTGCGCTTACACCATAAGCCTCAATGCCGAGCTTTTGGGCAACGTAGAGCGCGCGGTGCAAATGGTATTTTTGCGTAACAATGAGCACTCGCTTGCCCTTATGCGCTTCTAAAAGATTCACGATGCTTTCATAAGTAGAATACCCCTCGGGGTCAATCAAAATCTTCTCTTTCGGCACACCAAGCTCCTCTGCTACTCGCGCCATTGTGCTCACCTCGTCGTAACCCTCACTGCGGTCTCCGCTCATCAAAATATTATCGGCAAGGTCTGCTTGATACAGATCAACTCCGGTGAGAATACGGTCTTCTAACATATGACTTGGGCTTCCGTCAGCGCGGACGGCGCATCCCAAAACAAGGATCAAGTCAAAGTGCTCTCCTGCCTCCCCCAAGGCCTCAGCTGTAGTAACGCGCGGTGCGGTTTTATGCTTTACCGCCGCGCTGACAGCAAGGACACAGACACCGAAAAAGATGCAAATGCCGAGAAACAGTGCACACCAAGGGATAAGCTTTCGCCACGCAAAGTAGCGAAGCTTCGTGTAAATAATATTGCCAAGCTTAACAAGAAATCGGATTGCTTTTTTCAACCGGAATAGGCTCCTTTCGTAGGTGCGGAAGGAAAAAACCGCTCGTTTTCATTATAGCAGAAAACGGGCGGTTTGTCAATCATTTTAAGAGAGCTCCTCGCGCAAGGCAGCAAGTAATTTCTTCTCCTCTCGCGATATTTTAACCTGTGTAAGCCCTAAAGTGTTCGCGGTCTCTTGCTGTGTCATATTTCTAAAATATCGCATCAGTACAATCTTTTGCCACAGCTCGGGCAAGCGGTATATGCATTGCGCCAATGCGATTTTATCACAAATGCGTTCGCTTTCGCGCTCGCTTTCCTCGTCAGGGATAACATTCTCGTAAGTAACGGTATCTTCGCCATAAACAAAATCGGATAGCGATGTGACGGGCGACATTGCATCCAAAGACACGGCGGCCTCCTCAATGCTGACACCACAGCGCGCGGCAAGCTCGGCAACGCCTGCTTCTCTGCCTTCCTCGGTGGCAATTCGGTTCTTTTCGCACATCAGTATCAGTCCCTGTCGCTTGTATATGCGGCTAACCTTGATAAGTCCTTCGTCACGCAAATGCCTGCGAATCTCCCCGATAATGAGTGGTACGGCATAGGTGGAAAAGACCGTTCCGCGCTCGGTGGAAAAGGAACGGATGGCTTTGATCATTCCAATCGTACCGATTTGCACAAGATCCTCATATTCGGTTCCTCGGTCTAGAAAGCGGCGCGCGACCTTGCGCACAAGCCCGAGGTTTTCCTCGACCAATGCCGCTTCGGCATCACTATCGCCCTCTTTTGCGCGGCGCAAAAGCTCTTGGTTGCGCTCGTAGAGTGTGCTTGTTTCCATTTTTTCACCTCGCTGCAAAATGCAAAGATGATATATTCATCCTCACTTATGTAACCGTTTGAGCAGGGTGACGGTTGTACCTCTATCCTTGCGACTGCTGACACGAAGCTCATCACAGAAGCTTTCCATAACCGTAAAGCCCATACCGCTCCGTTCACCCGCGGCGTCGGTGGTAAAGAGAGGCTCGCGCGCTTGCTTGACGTTTTCAATGCCACATCCGCGGTCGCGAATATCGATGCAGACAAGACGCCCTTCGCACAGTTTAACTTCGATTGTAATTTCTCCTACTTCCTCGCGGTAAGCGTGCACGATGCAGTTGGTGACCGCCTCGGAGACGGCACATTTGATGTCGGCAAGCTCCACCGCAGTGGGATTGAGTTGGGCGCAAAATGCCGCTACTGCCGCACGCGCCATACCTTCATTGACCGAGAGCGACGGCAAAATGAGTTTCATTTCATTCTCTACCGCCGCGCTGAAATCGACTCTGTTGTTCTTCATTGTTTTATATTCCTTTCACCTTTGTTTTCAAAATTGTCACCATACGATCCATACCTGCAAGCTTGATCATCTTCATAACGGCAGGGCTTGGATCCAGCAATGCAAGCGTTCCGCCATACTTTTTGATCAAAGCGAAACGCCCCATAATGAGCCCCAAACCCGAGCTATCCATAAAATCAACGCCCGAAAGCTCTAACAAAACCTTTGCAGGTGACGTACTGATGATGCGTTCATCCACCTCGGTGCGTACCTGCACAGCACTGTGATGGTCGATCTCCCCGCCAATGTGCACAACAAGGGTATCCCCCTTTTCTTCATACGAGACTTGTCCACCTTTTCTCAACATTTTTTCACTCCTCTTTTTGGACTTTTTTCTTATTGTATCATAAAGAAAACAAAAAAAATGTCGCACTCTGCGGTGCGACGAAAAAATGTATTTACAAATCGAATTTTTTATGATATAATTGGTTCTATGAAAAATTGTATTACTTGGTATTATCAGTACAAGGAGACAGTATGACAAAAACGAAAAATTACAAAAAAACGTTGATTGCTTGCTATCTTGGTTTCATTACGCAGGCAATCACCTCAAACTTTGCGCCGCTCTTGTTTTTGACGTTCAAGGACAGCTATGGAATCTCACTTGAAATGATTGCGCTAATCCCGTTGGTGTTCTACCTAACACAATTACTTGTTGACCTGGTGGCAGTCAAGTTTGCCGATAGAGTTGGATACCGCCCCTGCGTTGTTGTTTCGCAGTTGGTTTCGGCACTGGGACTGATTTTGATGGCATTCTTGCCCGAATTGTTTCCCAACGCTTTTGTTGGTATTATCATTTCGGTAGTCCTTTATGCTATTGGTAGCGGACTGGTTGAAGTTTTGCTCAGCCCGATTGTAGAAGCCTGTCCATTTGATAACAAAGCAGGCGTTATGAGCCTTTTGCACTCCTTCTTCTGTTGGGGCTCGGTTGGTGTTATTTTGGGTTCGACAATCTTCTTTGCAATATTCGGCATTGAGAATTGGAAATTCCTTGCAATCATTTGGGCACTTGTGCCTTTGGTGAATACCGTAAACTTCCTCTCCTGCCCCATTGAGCGATTGGTTGAGGACGGAGAAGGTATGCGCACCGCTCAGTTGCTCAAACACCCCGTATTTTTGCTGATGATCCTCTTGATGATATGTGCGGGTGCATCTGAGGCGACGATGACACAATGGGCATCCGCTTTTACAGAGTCTGCTCTTGGTGTTTCCAAAAACGTTGGTGACTTAGCAGGCCCGTGTATGTTTGCCATTTTTATGGGAATTGCGCGTGTGTTTTACGGAAAGTTTAGCGAAAAGTTGAATTTGACCAAGGTGATGCTCTATTGTGGCTCTTTATGCGTGGTATGCTACCTGACGGCAGCGCTGTCTCCCATTCCAATTCTCGGTCTTTTCGGTTGTGCGCTTTGCGGACTTTCGGTTGGCATTATGTGGCCCGGAACGCTTTGCATTTCCTCACAAAAATGTCCCAAGGGTGGCACGGCAATGTTTGCCTTTTTGGCGTTGGCAGGCGACCTTGGCGCGGCAACCGGCCCTTCGATGGTTGGTAGCATTGCAGATGCCGTTGGCGGAAACCTCAAAACCGGGCTTCTTTTTGCAACCTTGTTCCCTGTCGTTATGATCGTTGGACTCCTTTTGCTTTTGAAGAAATTTGGAAAAAGCAATCAGTTAGTCAATCATATAAAATAGAAAACTCAAAAATCCCCCACCGCTTTCGATGGGGGATTTTTGTATGGAGTAACATCCTCTGCTCGAATTGAGCAACCAAAAAATATACGGCATAGGTCGTGTGACCTATGCCGTATATTCTGTCAGAATGGATTAGTCAGCGTATACGCTAACCTTCTTCTGAGACTTTGTCTTATGCTCGAACTTTACCTTACCATCGATCAGAGCATACAGAGTGTAATCCTTGCCAACGCCAACATTTTCGCCGGCGCGAACTGCGGAACCTCTTTGTCTGATGATGATGTTGCCGGCTACGACGGATTGACCGTCGGACTTCTTAACGCCAAGACGCTTGGATTCGCTATCACGACCGTTCTTGGTAGAACCGACACCTTTCTTATGAGCAAAGAACTGTAAACTGAGCTTTAACATCATTCTTATCCTCCTAAATTTTTTTGATTCCCTATTTTGGAATCACAGGGGTTTGGTGAATTATTCTTCTTCGTAGGGCTTATCTATGACGGAAACATCAAGATAATCGCCGTATTCCTCAAGCATGTCAGACAGCTGACAGTAGTAACCCATCATAATGCCCGAAACTGCGTATCTCTTGTAATCATCCGACTCGAACTCAGGAAGCGCCGCTTTGGCTCTTACCGTGATCTTTGTCGCGCCCTCGTCGATGTCGTAATCAACGGGAGAAGCATACGCAACCTCGATGGTGTTGATGAGCAACATTGTCATAGACGAGATGGCAGAACACAAAATGTCATATCCTGCATCAGCATACCCTGCGTGACCCTGCTCTTGGAAGCCGTAGAACACTCCACCGCTTCTGAAAAACACGATTTTTGTCATCGTACTGACTGAGCGATTAGCCCTCGATGGTCAGGATCTGAACCTTGGTAAAGGGTTGACGGTGACCGATCTTCTTCTTTTCGTTCTTCTTGGACTTGTACTTCATAACGTAGATCTTCTTGTTCTTGCCGTTCTTAAGAACTTTGGCAGTAACCTTAGCGCCAGCTACGTTGGGAGTACCAACTACAAAGCCGTTGTCAGTGGACAATGCCTTAACGCTGTCGAAGACGATTTCGTCTCCTTCGTTAACGTCGAGCTTTTCAACAAAAATAATGTCCTGCTCGATTACTTTGTACTGCTTTCCGCCGGTTTCGATAATTGCAAACACGAAAAGCACCTCTCTTTCTGATAGACTCGCTGATATAAAGGCGGCGTTTTTTGGGCGCACTTAAAAGAGCCTTTTTCATGCGGCATATTATTATAGCATATTTTGCAAGCGTTTGTCAATAGGTTTTTGAAAAGTTTTTTACATTATTATATACGTGGGGGAAACTTCTTGAGAGAAGTTTCCCCCACACCCCCTTCAAGAACTTTCGCACAAAGGGCTAAAAAACAAAGTTATTAGTTTAACAATAGACAGTCGGCGCGAGCACAAGGCTCGCTTTTGCTATCGCAAGCGATTAGGGTAGCGAAGCGGCGTGAGCGTAATGAATGACAGTCCGGTGGACTGTCAGAACGCGAGCGAGACCGAACCGCAGTGAGACCCACTAACCCTACTCGCTCAGAAAGTTGTTTGCCTTTGGTGCGGACGACCTAATGAAAGGCGGCAAGCCGCCAAGAGATTGCAAGCAATCTCTTCACCCCTACCGGTTGATTGTTTGTTGTCAGGCTTCTTGGGACGTCGAGGGCGCCGTCCCCTACCGATTTAATTCACTATGCTCTCTGCACTTATTACAGTTTTACTGTAATGATATAGTATCCCGTATTATCGGGTGAGATGTGGCAAGCAGTAAAGCTTGTGGGGAGTGTAATCTCTTCGACATTTGCGGTACGAAGGATAAGATAGTTGTTGTAAGAATACCAAGTTTCGGGAGTGATGGCATTGATGTATTCCTCGTAGGCAAGACCGCTGTTTGCTATGAGCTCGGCGTGCGGAGCTCCCACATAGCGCAAGTGCCAAGGTTCGTAATCAAATCCGGTAATCTCTGTTTTATCCGCCTCATAGCGAATAATAAATCCATATTCGTGACAGATGCGGTTAACCATACGCCCCGCGGGAGATTTTAAAAATTTATAACTATCGTGCCCGGGTGCATAGACATCGAGTGACAATCCCGCTTCGTGCTCACTGCACCCCACAGGGGCGGCACGGTCGGGACCGTAAAATTCCAAAAGCTCTGCTTGCTTCTCTGCCGTACGGAAATCGCTGGAAACGTAGATGCGGATACCTGTTTTCTCTTGTACAGCATCACGCAAGGCGATGTAGGATTCAACCATTAAGGGGTGCATCTTTGCACCGTTGTATTCTTCAAGGTCAGCTTGATAGTCGTTGGGGAGTGGGTTATTGAGATTGACCAACATAAGTGTTTTGTCGGTCTTGACTCTTGTATCTTGCAACCACTCTGTCATTGTTTGGGTTTCGGTGGCATCAAAAGGCTTGGTGGGAGTGAGCGCTAAAGGCTCGTGCTCCTGTGCTTGGCGTACCATTGAAAACAGCCAACCGCTTTGATGATACAAAATTACGCACAACCCTACTATCAATACAATAACAAGAAGAATTGCGACAAAAATCTTCCAAAATTTCTTCATATCGTATCCTTTTTTATTTCATCAAATGGCAAATCCACCATCAACACCGAACACCTGTCCCGTAATGAAGGATGCGCCCTCGGATGCCAAGAAGCAAACAACATTTGCTACCTCTTCGGCTTTGCCGATGCGACACAGCGGTGTGCTATCAGAGAGTTCTTGACGGGTGGATTCATCAAGGGCAGCGTTCATTTCAGTATCGATAACACCGGGCTCAATACAGTTGACTGTGATGCCCGAGGGACCAAGCTCCTTTGCAAGCGCCATTGTAAGGCCTCGCAGACCTGCTTTGGATGCCGAATAATGCACCTCGCAGGAAGCTCCAACCTTGCCCCACATAGAGCCGATGTTGATAATTCTTCCGGAATGCTGTGCTACCATTGTACGGGATGCTTCACGCGAGGTGTAGAACGCACCCCCGAGATTGGTGTCAATCATCTTGCGCCAATCCTCGTCGGTAATATCGCTAAAGAGTTTGATTTGCGAGATGCCTGCGTTATTAACAAGCACGTCGATACCGCCAAGACGTGCAATGGCATCCTTGGTAGCGGCTGTGGCCGATGTAGCATCTGCCACGTCAGCACAAATGGCGATTGCTCTCGTTTCGTTAGAGAGGGCTTTTGCGCGCTCGTGACTTGCGTGATACAAGAACGCCACGCTATCTCCCTTTTGGCAGAACGCGCGAACACACGCTTCACCAATGCCGCGCGAACCGCCCGTAATCAAAACTTTCATAATTTTTTCTCCTTAATCCTTTATGTGCCAAATGGCACTTTTGTTACATTCCAACACGACCTCGCCAGCAGTTGCCGTCATTAGCACAGTGGCACCAATGGCTTGCAAGCGCTCCACCACAACACCGTGGGGATGGCCGTAGGAATTATCAATAGAGCTGCAAATAACTGCGTAGGTGGGCTTTACCACCTCTAAAAATGCCTCGGTATTGGATGTGGAAGAGCCGTGATGCCCTACCTTATAAAGCTGTGCCGAAAGATGCCCTTGGGCATATGTCTCAACCAGCTTTTGTTCAACCTTGGCACTTGCATCGCCCATAAAGAGCATACCAACCTCGCCGCAAGTGACACGTAGCACGATACTGCTATCATTGGAGTCATTTGCTGCATTCCCCAGAGGTGCAAGCGTTGCCACAACAGCATCTCCGATGATACGAACCTCATTAGCCCGCACATTTTTGCGTGTGGCACCGCTCTTTTCGATAGCTTGCTCCATGCGCGCGGCAGATGGGTTGTCCATCTCACGCACAGGTAGCCAAACCTCGCGTATCGGGATTTGTGCAAGCGCTCCGTCAGCTCCGCCAACATGGTCCTCGTCGGGATGTGTAAAGATAGCCAAAGCGATCTCTTTAACACCCAACTGCTTCAGGCGCAAGCAGAGCGCATCCTGCGCGGATTCGGGACCTGCATCAATCAAGATGTCGCCCGCTTTTGTGCGAATGAGTGTGCAGTCCCCTTGTCCGACATCAAGAAAATAGATGCGGCAAAGTGCATCCTCACTCATCAATTTTGGAGCACAGGAAGGAAACGCGCAAAAGATGCAGACAAGTATGAGTGTGAAACAAAGAAAACGTTTTAGCATACTTTTATGAGAGGAACGTTTCGGCATAGCGGACGGTCTCCATTGCATCCTTTGCGTACTTGTCGGCGCCAATGGTAGCGGCATATTCGGCAGTGAGAACTGCACCGCCCACAACGATTTTACACCACGGTGCGGCGGTGCGAAGCACGCGAATGGTCTCTTCCATTGCGGGTACAGTCGTTGTCATCAGGGCGCTGAGCCCGACAATGGGTGCGTGCAGGCGGACGACCTCATGCACTACCTTTTCGGGGGAAACATCACGACCGAGGTCATAGACGGCAAAGCCGTAGTTTTCAAGCAGTAATTTGACAATGTTTTTGCCAATGTCATGAATGTCGCCTTTGACGGTTGCAAGAACAACACACACACCGTTGTTTGCGGCGGCGGGAAGGTTTGCTTTGACCTCTTCAAAGGCTGCCTTTGCCGCCTCTGCCGCCATTAAGAGCTGTGGCAGATAAACGGTCTTTTTCTCAAATCCGTCGCCTACTACGTCGAGTGCAGGGATAATATCGTTTTGCACTACATCAAGCGGTGCACGGCTTTTCAGCTCCTTGCTTGCAAGGGTTGCGGCGCGGTCGTGAAGCCCGCGAATGACCGCCTTTTGCAGTTCACTTCCCTCGGTATTGGGAATTGTAACTTCTTGTGTGGGTGTGGAAACAGTAGTCGTTTGCGGCAATTTGGATGCAAAATCGATATATGCCGCGCAATTTTCATCCTGCCCGTCAAGAGCGCGGAAGGCGTGGTAGGTTTTCATCATTTCGGCGGAATAGGGGTTCATAATTGCCGCAGAAAGGCCTTTTGCAAGAGCTAATGCAAAGAAGGTACTGTTAATGATATCGCGTTGCGGCAAACCAAACGAAACGTTGGAAACCCCTAAGGATGTATGACACCCCAACTTGTTTTTGATGATGGAGACTGCACGCAAGGTCTGGTGCGCGGCAGTTCCATCGGCGCTGACGGTGAGTGCCAACGGATCGAAAATGATGTCTTTTTTATCGATGCCGTACTCGGCGGCAGCCTTGAGGATGCGCTCGGCAATGGCGACACGCTCCTCGGCGCGAGTTGGAATACCGCTCTCATCCAGTGTGAGGGCGACAACAAGTCCACCGTATTTTTTGACAAGCGGAAAGACCTTTTCCATACTTTCCATCTTGCCGTTGACCGAGTTGATCATTGCTTTGCCGTTGTAGCGGCGAAGTGCGGCTTCCATTGCCACGGGATCGGACGTATCGACTTGCAAAGGCAGGTCTGTAACCTCTTGCAAGCGGCAAACTGCGTTTTGGAGCATTGCGACTTCGTCGATTTCGGGGAGTCCGACATTGACGTCGAGAATATGCACACCTGCTTCGGCTTGTGCAATTCCCTCTCGCAGAATGTAGTCCATATCCCCTGCTTTGAGGGCTTCTTTGAAGCGCTTTTTGCCTGTGGGGTTGATACGCTCACCAATAAGGATGGGTTCTTTATCGAAAGCTACTGCGTGTGTGTAGGATGACACGCAGGTGATGTTCTTTTTTGTGATGGGTTGGGGCTTTACATCCTTGGTTTTCTCAACCAATGCCGTAATGTATTCGGGAGTTGTGCCACAGCATCCGCCAACGGCGCGCACGCCAAGAGATACGGCATCTGCCATATCGGTGGCGAAATTATCGGGAGAGAGATCGTAGACTGTTCTTCCCTCTTTGACAGTGGGCAGCCCTGCGTTGGGTTTGAAAATAACGGGGATGGATGCGTTTTTGAGGTATTCCTCAATGACGTTCATCAGCTTGCGAGGGCCAAAGGAGCAATTGATGCCAATAGCATCGGCTCCCATACCCTCAAGCATTGCCACCATAGCGGCGGGATCGGCACCCGTCATCAGCTTACCATCCTCGCCGAAGGCGCAGGAAACAAACACGGGGAGATTGCTATTCTCTTTTGCGGCAAGGAGCGCTGCGCGCGTCTCGTAATTGTCGCTCATGGTTTCAATCATAACAAGATCCACTCCGTGCTTCACACCGAGACGGACCGTTTGGGCAAAGACAGAAACGGCATCCTCAAAGTCGAGGTCACCGTAGGGTGCAAGCATTCTGCCCGTGGGACCGATGTCAAGGGCGATCCATTTGGGCTGTTCCCCTGTACTCTCGGCGGCGGCTTGACGCGCATTCTTGATTGCCGCACCGATGATTGCATCGAGCTCATCCGCACTAAATTTGAGAGAGTTTGCCCCAAAGGTGTTGGTGTTGACAACGTTTGAGCCTGCATTGAAATATTGTTTGTGAATGTTTGTAATAACGTCGGGGTGCGAAAGATTCCATCGCTCGGGAAGCTCGCCCGCAGAAAGTCCCTGCGCCTGCAAGAGCGTTCCCATACCGCCATCGAGATACAAAATATTGTTTTTGAGGTGTTGTAAAATATCCATACGTTCCCCTCATCCTATCCAAAAAATATTACTTCATTATCATTATAGCACAAGATGATGTGTTTTTGTTGATTTTTTTGAAAAAAGTGATAAAAAGATAGAAAAAGCGAGCCGCGGTTGCGGCTCGCCTGTGTTTGTTGTTTATTCTTCGGGGACGTAATTGTAATGGATGGTGGCGTTTGTCAATTTGCTGTTATTGGAACCAATTGTAATCTGTGCCCATTCGGCTTCGCTACCGGTGTAGTAAACATCGGCAAGACTGTAGCACACTGAGAACGCATCATTACCGATGGTAGTAACAGAGTCGGGAATCGTTATGCTCGTAAGGGCGGAGCAACCATAAAAGGCATCATCGCCGATGATGGTGACGAAGTCCGGAATCGTTATGCTCGTAAGGGCGGAGCAAAATTCGAACGCAGAGTCGCCGATGGTGGTGACGGAATCCGGAATCGTTATGCTCGTAAGGTTAGAGCACCAAGCGAACGCAGAATCGCCGATGGTGGTGACGGAATCCGGAATCGTTATGCTCGTAAGGGCGGAGCAACGATAGAACGCAGAATCGCCGATGGTGGTGACGGAATCCGGAATCGTTACCCTCGTAAGGTTGGAGCACCCAGAGAACGCCCTATCGCCAATACTGGTGACAGAATCGCCAATTGTTACGTTCGCAAGGCTAGAGCAATATCCGAACGCCCACTCACTGATGGTAGTGACGGAGTCCGGAATCGTTACGCTCGTAAGGTTGTCGCAACTATAGAATGCAGCATAGCCGATGGTGGTGACGGAGTCCGGAATCGTTACGCTCGTAAGGTGGGTGCATTTATAGAACGCATTCTCGCTGATGGTGGTGACGGAGTCGGGGATTGCAAAACTTGTGTCAGTTTTACCAATTGCATAAGTAATCAGCACTGTGCCATCTTTAGAATAAAGATTTCCGTTAATGGATTGATATGCGGTGTTATTTCCATCAACTACAATGCTCATAAGGTTAGAGCACCAAGCGAACGCAGAATCGCCGATGGTAGAGACGGAGTCCGGAATCGTTACGCTCGTAAGGTTGGAGCAACTATAGAATGCAGCATAGCCGATGGTGGTGACGGAGTCCGAAATGGTTATGCTCGTAAGGTTGGAGCAAGAAGAAAACGCATAATCATCGATGGTGGTGACAGAGTCCGGAATGGTTATGCTCGTGAGGTTGGAGCAAGAAGAAAACGCAGAATCGCCGATGGTGGTGACGGAGTCCGGAATCGTTACGCTCGTAAGGTTGGAGCAAAATACGAACGCATAATCACCGATGGTGGTGACGGAGTCGGGAATTGCAAAACTTGTGTCAGTTTTACCCATTGCATAAGTAATCAACACTGTGCCATCTTTAGAATAAAGATTTCCGTTAATGGATTGGTATGCGGTGTTATTTCCATCAACTACAATGCTTGTGAGGTTGGGGCACCCTGAAAACGCATATTTGCCGATGGTAGTAACGGAGTCCGGAATTGTTATACTCGTAAGGTTGTAGCAAACTTGGAACGTCCTATCGCCGATGGTAGTGACGGAGTCCGAAATGGTTATGCTCGTAAGGTTGGAGCAACCTTGGAACGCAGAATCGCCGATGGCGGTAATTTTATAACCGTCGATGTAATTGCCAATAGAGATATCACTCTCGGTACAACTTCCAATCCCCGTAATGGTGCAGGTTTCACCATCAGCATTTACTTCATAAGCAAGGCCGGGGGTTGTGATAATAATTTCTTCGGGCGTCGTTACCTCGGGCGTTGTTACTTCGGGTGTTGTTACCTCGGGCGTTGTTACCTCGGGCGTTGTTACCTCGGGTGTGGTCTCCTCGGGCGTGGTTACCTCGGGTGTGGTCTCCTCAGGCGTTGTTACCTCGGGAGTTGTTACCTCGGGTGTTGTTACCTCGGGTGTGGTTACCTCAGGTGTTGTTACCTCGGGTGTCGTTACCTCGGGCGTGGTTACCTCGGGTGTTGTTACCTCAGGTGTTGTTACCTCAGGTGTCGTTACCTCGGGTGTGGTTACTTCGGGTGTCGTTACCTCAGGTGTCGTTACCTCGGGTGTGGTTACTTCGGGTGTGGTTACCTCAGATGTCGTTACCTCGGGAGTTGTTGCTTCCGGTGTTGTTGCTTCCGGTGTAATCCCGCTTGTTCTGTCCAAAGTTGTGAATGCTTCAAAATTTGGTGAAATCGAAATGTCACACGACACCAGCACACACACAACTGAAATGATGAGCACGAGAGTACATAAAATCTTTTTCATTTTCTTAACCTTCCCTTCTTTGAATTCGTAGAAGATGTTGCCATTATAGCACACTTTTT
>SVQS01000134.1 GCA_015065205.1 Oscillospiraceae bacterium | reverse complement strand
GTTTGTTTCCTCCATAAATTAAAAAATATTTTTATTTTTTTGTTTTTCTTGATTTATCATGAACGGTGAAATCAGAAAGGCATCTTCATTCTACCGAGCATTCTCTTGCCTTGCTTGGTTTTACCCATATTGGTAAACTGCTTCATCATTTTGAGCATTTGTTCAAATTGCTTAAGGAGCTTGTTGACCTCCTCAACCGAGGTACCCGAGCCTGCCGCAATTCTCTTTTTGCGAGATGCGTTAATGATATCAGGATGTTCCCTTTCGGCCCTGGTCATCGAGTGGATGATCGCCTCTGTATGCGCCATAGCCTTTTCATCAATTTTGACGTCTTTCATCGCTCCCGGCTTCATTCCCGGCATCATACCCATCAGCTGCTCGAGGTTGCCCATGTTTTTGAGCTGTCCGAGCTGCTCGAGATAATCGTCGAGGGTGAAGGTCTGTTGGCGCATCTTTTGCTCCAGCTCTGCCGCCTGCTTTTCATCGTAAGCCGCTTGTGCCTTATCGATCAGCGTCAGCACGTCGCCCATACCGAGGATACGCGATGCCATACGGTCGGGATGGAAGGGCTCGATGGTATCAAGTTTTTCGCCCATACCCACAAACTTGATAGGCTTGCCTGTGACGTAGCGGATGGAAAGTGCCGCGCCGCCTCTGGTGTCGCCATCGAGTTTTGTCAAGATAACGCCCGTGATGTCGAGCAGGTTGTTAAAGGTTTCGGCAACGTTGACAGATTCCTGACCGATCATTGAGTCGACGGTCAAAAGGATTTCATCGGGATTGACCTCTGCCTTGATATTTTTGAGCTCATCCATGAGAACTTCGTCGATCTGCAGTCGACCTGCGGTATCGATAAAGACCATATCATAGCCCTTTTGGTTTGCGAATTTAATGGATTCCTTTGCAATTTCAACGGGAGAGACCTTGTCGCCCATTGTGAAAACAGGAATATCGAGCTTTTCACCGACTACCTGCAGCTGCTTGATTGCAGCGGGACGGTAGATGTCGCCTGCTACGAGAAGCGGACGTTTGCCCTGCTTTTTGTACATTCCCGCGAGCTTACCTGCGTGTGTTGTCTTACCTGCACCCTGAAGACCTACCATCATAATGACTGTGGGGGGCTTGGATGCAATGGTGAGTTTGGCTTGCGAGCCGCCCATCAGACGCGTGAGCTCTTCGTTTACAATCTTGACGACCTGCTGAGCAGGAAGCAAGGATTCGAGAACTTCGGCACCAACTGCACGCTCGGAAACGATTTTAATAAAGTCACGAACTACCTTAAAGTTAACGTCAGCCTCGAGCAGTGCGAGCTTGATCTCGCGCATACCCGCCTTAACGTCAGCCTCGGTGAGTTTACCCTTGTTACGAAATTTTTTAAAGGCGTTGTTTAACTTTTCGCCCAAACTTTCAAACATTTACGCACTCCTTTCGTCTTTTATCCTCCTACGGTTTCAAGGAGCTCTCTTGCGGCCTTACGGACCTCGCCCGCAACGCCCTCTTTTTCCATCAAAGAAAGCAGCTCTGCGGTTTGCGCCTCGACAAGTTGAAAACGCTTTGCAAGCCCCAGCTTTTCCTCATAGAACATAAGCTCCTCGCCCGCCTTTTTGATCAGCTCGCGAACACCTTGTCTGGAAATACCGATCTCCTCTGCAATCTCTGCCAAAGAAAGATCGTCGTTATAGTAATAATCCAGCACCGTTCGTTTCCGCTCCGAGAGCACGTCGCCGTAAAAATCGAGCAAATAACCGATTTCAAGGTTCTTTTCAAACATCTTGTTTTCACCTCCGATTAGGTGTAAAGCAAATTGCTTTACATAGTATATCATAAGACCTTTCATTTGTCAACACTTTTTGAAAAATTTTTTCTTCTTTTTTGCGTTTTTGTTGCAGTTATGCTTAAAATATGGTATAATGAAGAAAAAACTTAGGAGTACGATATGAAAACCGACGCTTGGATCAAACAGAATATGTCCTCGATGCTTGGCAAAACCGTTGCCATCAGCGGTGCGACGGGCGGAATCGGACAAGAGTTGTGCCGCCATTTGGCATCCCTTGGAGCTACTCTGTTGCTCCTTGACCGCAACAGCGAGCGCTCAAATGCTTGGATTGAAAAATTGAGGAGCGAATTCCCAGCTCTCAATGCGCGCCATTTGCGGCTTGACCTTGCAGATTTTGAAACGGTGCGTTCTGTTACCGAAGAGTTGCTTGCATCTCCTCCCGATTTCCTGATTTTTAATGCAGGAGCCTATCACGTTCCGCGCTATACCACGAGCATAGGACACGACAACGTGTTCCAAATTAATTTTGTCGCGCCCTACTATATGGTGCGCACGCTCCTCCCTATGATGAAAGAGCGCGGCGGACGCATTGTTGCAGTTGGCAGTATTGCGCACAATTATTCGCATATTGACCTCTCGGATGTTGAGTTCCTTACGCGCAAAGAGTCCTCAAAGGTTTACGGCAACGCAAAGCGCTTTTTGATGTTCTCGCTCTTCGGTCTTAATGGGGATGGCAAGACCATTACTGTAGCGCATCCCGGCATCACTTTGACAAATATAACAGCGCACTACCCAAAGTTGATTTACGCCATTATCAAGCACCCGATGAAGGTGATTTTTATGTCTCCGCGTCGCGCCTCTCTTTCCATTCTTGCGGCAATGGTGCAAGATGCAGACAAAAATGAGTGGTTTGGGCCTCGCCTCTTTGATATTTGGGGGCTTCCAAAGAAGAAGCTACTCAAAACTTGCCCCGCGGATGAGGCTGAGAAGATTTGCGAACAAGCGGAGAAAATTGTTAAAGATTTGACCTCAACCGGATTTTGAAAGGAAAAACAAATGATCAACATCTTACTGGAAGGTTACGAAATAGATGCCCCATGGCTTTATGAAGAATTAAAGAAATATATAAAACCAATACACAAAGTGGCTGTTGTTGCCTTTTCTTTCCGCGACAGTCGAGTAAAATCTCTCGCAGATTGGAATGTCCTCTATAGCAAAGAAAATGGTAGATTTTACGATGGCATCGTCGGCGGCTTTACTGCATACGGAATCCCCGAGGAGAATGTTTCGTTCATCAATTACTTTACAGATACGAAAGAATCCGCAAAGATAAAGATTGAAAATGCAGATATTCTCTATTTCCTCGGTGGATTGCCCGACAAGATGATGGAACGCATCAAAGAATTTGAACTGCAAGATGCTTTGATGAAACACAACGGTATTGTTATGGGTTATAGCGCAGGTGCCGTTATTCAGCTTGCGGAATACCATCTCTCACCGGACGATGATTATCCTACATTTGGGTATTATGAAGGCTTGCCGTATCTAAATGATTTTTATCTTGAAGTGCATTATGAGGAAACTTCCATACAGAAAGATTCCATTGAGAAAGTACTGAAAGAGCGTCAAAAACCGGTATATGCTCTCTCGCTTATGAAAGGCGCAATTTTGGTGGATAATGGGAATATTCAGTTACTTGGGGATGTAGAAGAATACAAACAATCATAAATTGTGCACTTTCTATTGACAAACTGTCAAAAATAATGGTATAATCTCTCTAATGTAAAGTTCCTTTTTGAAAGGAGTTATGGTTTATGAAAAATGGATTTTTGAAGGTTGCCGCTGCTACTCCTGTGGTACGTTTGGCTGACACAAAAGCGAATTGCGAGGCACACGTCGCGCTGGCGCAAAAAGCGTATGTCGAGGGTGTACGCGTATTGGTATTCCCTGAGCTCTCACTCACGGGTGCGACCTGCGGCGATCTCTTTACAAATGATACCCTTTTGCAGGGTGCACAAGATGCGCTCATAGCATATTTGGATCATACCAAAGAATTGGATATGGTATCGATTGTGGGACTTCCCCTCTCGATTGGTGCTCAGATCTCCAATGTTGCCGCTGTTTGTTACAGAGGAGATGTGCTTGGGTTTGTTCCCAAAACACGTACACGCCGTAATGCACGTCAATTTGTGGCTGCTCCCGATCTCTCGCACGAGATCGTATGGAATGGCAAGCCCCTTATACTCGGCACACAACAGGTCTTTTCCTGCTCTACTCTCCCCTCATTGGTTTTGGCAGTGGAGATTGGCGAAGATATTCAACAGCTCTACGCCCCCTCTTTTTGGCACAGTGAGGCAGGCGCTACGGTGATTTGTCACCCTGCAGCAATACCTGAGATCGTCTCCAAAAAGCCTTCTCTTGACGTCATTCTTTCTGCGCATACCGCACGCACGCACACCGCTTATATCACCGCTCTTGCGGGTGACGGTGAATCGACCACCGACAACGCCTTTGGCGGCAAGAAACTCGTGGTTGAGAACGGTGAACTTGTTGCAGAATCTGTTCCTTTTGACGGTTCAGAGCTTCTCATTACCGAAATCGATCTTGAAAGACTGATGCACGACCGCAGAACATCCGATTTTTGCGAAATCGATGATTTCTATACCAAAGTTCCCTTTTCTCTTGAAATTACCGAAACCAAGCTGACACGCAAACTTGATGCCACACCTTTTTTCCCGGTAGCGCCCGCTGAGCTTGCCGCACACTGCGAGCGCGTACTAACCACCTCCGCGGCAGGACTCAAAACGCGCATTGTGCGCGCTTATGCAAAAAAGATCGTGCTTGGCATTTCGGGGGGGCTTGACTCCACCTTGGCACTTCTCACGATGGTTCGCGCAATGGACTCCCTCGGGCGTCCGCGCACCGACATTGTGGCTGTCACAATGCCCTGCTTTGGCACGACCGCAAGAACCAAAAGCAATGCGACCGTTCTTTGCGAGGAGCTTGGTGTTACCTTCCGTTGTGTTAATATTTTTGACGCTGTTAACGTGCATTTTCGCGATATTGGGCACGATCCCTCAGTTCGAGACGTCACTTATGAGAACGCGCAAGCGCGCGAGCGCACGCAGGTGCTGATGGACATTGCCAACGACTGTGGCGGTATGGTCATCGGTACGGGTGACCTCTCCGAGCTTGCCCTCGGTTGGGCGACCTACAATGGCGACCATATGTCGATGTATGGCGTAAATGCATCCATCCCCAAGACCTTGATCGGTCACGTGGTAAGATATTGTGCCAATCAAGCAAAAGAAAACGGACAAGAAAAGGTTGCGGCGGCACTCTTTGATATTCTCGACACGCCCGTCTCGCCCGAATTGCTCCCGGCGGATGCCGACGGCAAGATCGCGCAAAAGACCGAGGATCTGGTTGGCCCTTACGAATTGCACGATTTTTATCTGTATTATTTTATTCGTTACGGATTCTCCCCCCTCAAGCTTTATCGCATGGCAGAGAGTGCTTGGGGCGAAAAATACAGCGATGAAGTACTGAAAAAGTGGTTGCAAGTATT
>SVQS01000133.1 GCA_015065205.1 Oscillospiraceae bacterium | reverse complement strand
CTTTCCCCGAACAGAGAAGGGTGTTCCGTATGATTCCCGGACTTGAGAACGCGGAGTTTTTGCGTTATGGCGTGATGCATCGCAACACATATCTCAATTCCCCCGGGCTCTTGGATAATACCTATGCAATGAACACACGCCCCGATGTCTTTTTTGCAGGACAAATGACGGGCGTTGAGGGATACGTTGAATCGGCGGGAAGCGGACTTCTTGCAGGCATCAATGCGGCCTACCGCGCACTTGAAAAAGACAAGCTTATTCTCCCCGCAGAGACGATGCTTGGCGCTATGGCAGACTACGTCAGCCGTGGTGGTGTAGGTGATTTTGCGCCTATGAACGCAAACTTTGGCATTGTAACACCGCTTGGCTACCGTGTCAAGGGCGGCAAAGCCGCAAAAAATGAAAAACTCGCAGAGCGTGCTCTCGCTATTATCGACGAGATTATCGCGACGCTTTAACAAAAACAAAAATTCAAACAAGGAGGTACAATAATGGCAATTTCTCTAAATGAACTGCAAGAGCGCATTGGCTATCGCTTTGGCAATGTTAGCTTCTTGGAACGCGCGATCACACACTCGTCCTATTCCAATGAGACCGGTGCGCGCAATCACCATCTGCTTTGCAATGAGCGGTTGGAATTCTTGGGAGATTCTGTACTTTCCTTGGTGGTCAGTAACTATCTTTACACGCATTTTTCCGAATACCCCGAGGGAACGCTTACGCGCATCCGCTCGGCGGTGGTGTGTGAGGCAGCTCTTGCATCTTTTGCCGAAAAGATCGGACTTGGCGAATTTCTTTTGCTTGGTCGCGGCGAAGCGCAAAACGGTGGAGCACAAAAGCCTGCCATTTTGGCAGATGCCTTTGAGGCACTCCTTGCTGCCATCTACCTTGATGCAGGTGCCGAGGACGGTATGCAGTCGGTGGCAAAATTTCTTTTGCCTTTGGTAAAATCGGCAATGGATGCACTTCCCGAAATGGGTGACGTACGCATCGACAGCAAATCGCGCTTGCAGGAGTTCATTCAGCAAGACCGCGAGCAAAAGGAAGTGCTTGAATATCGCCTTGTTGGCGAGAGCGGTCCCGACCATAACAAGACCTTTACGGTCGATCTATATTTAGGCGCAAACTGCATTGGCAGTGGCAAAGGACACTCTAAAAAAGCTGCCGAACAAGCGGCGGCAAAGGCGGCTCTGTCGCTGTTTGGACTTATCTGATATGCGCCACGTTAATATTCCCGTATTTATTCCGCATTTGGGCTGTCCCAACCAATGCGTGTTTTGCAATCAGCGCGCTATATCCGAGCATCAAAATTTCTCGGAAGAAAGCGTGCGGGACGAAATCGAGCAGGTTTTATCAACGCTTGCCCCCGAGGACGAAGCCGAAATCGCCTTTTTCGGCGGTTCGTTCACAGGCATCGACAGAGACCTTATGTGTCGCCTTTTGGATTTGGCAGAGACCTACGTCAAAGAGGGCAGAGTAGCCTCTATTCGCCTTTCTACAAGACCTGACTATATCGATGACGAGATTTTATCCATTCTTTCGCGCTATTCGGTCAAAACCATCGAGCTCGGACTGCAAAGCATGGATGATGATGTACTTTTTACTTGCCGCCGCGGTCATACCGCAGAACAAGCTGAGGCGGCTTGTCGCGCTGTGGTCGATGCAGGATTTTCCCTTGTGGGGCAAATGATGATCGGGCTACCCGGAGCAACTCCCGAGAGTGAGATCGAAACTGCAAAAAAAATCTGCGAATTGGGCGCATCCGCTGTGCGGATCTATCCCACCGTCGTGTTTTACGACACACCTTTATGTGAAATGGCACAACACGGAGCATACAAACCGCTCTCGGTTGAAGAAGCCGTAGAGCGTACCGCACCCGTGTTGCAATTCTTTCGCGCGCGCGCGCTCCCGTGCATACGCGTAGGCCTGTGCGCAACAGAAAGTCTGACTTCGCCCGATGCTGTGTATGCCGGACCCAATCATCCCGCCCTTGGTGAAATGATCTTTGGTGAATGTCTTTACCAAAAAGTCAAGGAAAAAGTTCTGCAATCAGGGCTTGCAGGAGAGGGCATTATTTTGGAGGTTCCCCCGCGGGAGCTTTCCGCCACCGTCGGTCAGCACCGACGCAACATTGAAAAATTACAACGCGAAACGGGAGTCACCGTTTGTCGCGTAGTCGCTTGTGAGAGTCTTGCGGAATGTCGTGTGCTTCCGTGCTCTCAAAAAACGGTTTAGGAGGATGTGACAGTGTACTTAAAGTCATTGGAAATGCAAGGCTTCAAATCTTTCCCCGATAAGACCAAGCTCGTGTTTGAAAGCGAGACAAAGGTTGATCTTATCAATGAGGATGGCAACGGAAGCCACGGCGTTACGGTCATCGTAGGCCCTAACGGTTCGGGAAAATCGAATATCGCCGACGCTATGCGTTGGGTACTTGGTGAAATCTCGTCCAAGAGCCTGCGTGGTAGCAAAATGGAGGACGTTATCTTTGGCGGTGCCGACAGTCGCCGTCCTATGGGATATGCCGAGGTATCGGTCACCTTCGATAACCGTGGAGATTTTGCAAAATTGGATTGCCCTTACGATGAGGTTACGGTTACCCGCCGTTACTATCGCTCGGGCGACAGTGAATACTTTATCAACCGCAAGGGCGTTCGCCTTAAAGATATCTATGAGCTCTTTATGAACACGGGTGTAGGACGCGACGGTTACTCCATCATCGGTCAGGGACGTATTGCCGAGATGGTATCCCGTAAGAGCGAGGAACGCCGTAGCGTGTTTGAGGATGCTTCGGGTATTGCAAAATACCGTTACAAAAAGAACGAGGCAGAGAGAAAGCTCAAAGCCACCGAGGAAAATATGACCCGTGCAAACGATATCTTCCTTGAGGTATCGGCGCAGGTAGGGCCTCTTCAAAAGGAAGCTGAAAAGGCGAAAAAGGCGATTGAGCTGATGGAGAACAAAAAGCGCGCTGACGTCAGCCTGTGGCTCTATGATACCGAAAAGCTGCACGATGAGCTCGCCGCCGCCGACGAGGCGATGAAGCGCGCAACCTTCGATCTGCAAATGGCAGAGGATTCCATCCAATCTCTTGAGATGCAAAACGCAAAGCTGTTTGAGGCTTCGCAGAGCAGTAAGAAGGAATCCGAGGAGCTCCTGACGCAGATCCGCGAGCAGACCGAGCTGTGTCATACGTTGGAGAGCGAGTATCGCGTAGCAGAAAACACCATTTCTCACGCCAAGGAGCTCATTGCCGCCACGCAGGGTAGTGTGGGGGGCACCGAGAAGGCTTTGCAAAACGAAATGGAAGCTTGCTCCAAGCACACCGCACACATCGCACAGCTGCAAGCGAGCGGTGAGGAGCTTACCAAGGAGCAGGAAAAGCTCACTCTTGAGCAAACGCACCTGACAGCCAAGGCAAGCGAACTCGAAGCCAACGTTGCACAAGCACTTGAGGATATTCGTGCCCTTGAGAACGAGGCTGTGGACGTTAAGGTTCGCATCTCTGTTCTTGAGAACGCAAAAAATTCCGATACCGATAAAAACAGCTCGGCATTGACCGAGCTTGAAGGCTACCGTAAGATCTCCGACGAGCTGTCCGAGCAGTGTGCTGTCAAGGAGCGCGCGGTTGCCAATTATGATGCAGAGATTGCAAGCATCGATGGAGACATCTCCAAGCACGAGCAAGTTCTCACCGATGCTACTGCAGCTCTCAAATCAAGCACAGCAAAATTGAATAACGAGACCTTCCGTCGCGATTCGGTTGCGCAAAGAATTGCAACCTTTAAGGCAATGGAAGAACAATTCGAGGGCTATTCCAATGCCGTACGCTACGTTATGAAGCAATACGGAGAAGGAAAAATCACCGATGCACACGGAGCACCTTGCGGAACCATTTATGGACCTCTTTCCAAGGTTATCTCTGTGAGTGACAAATATTTGACCGCAATAGAGATCGCCCTTGGCGCAAACCTGCAAAACATCGTTGTCGAGGACGAAGCCACTGCAAAGGCGGCAATGCACGCCCTCAAGCGTGGAGAAGCGGGCAGAGCAACCTTTTTCCCCTTGACCTCTATGAAGGCAAGTGAATCCACCAAAGAGATTGCAGATGCCGCAGGCTTTGAAGGTTACATTGGTGTTGCCGACACTTTGGTAGATGCCAAAAAGGAATTTACCCAAGTGCTGTCCTCTCTGCTTGGCAGAATTGTTGTGTTCGATAATATCGAGCATGCAAGCGTCATGGCAAAGGCTCTGCACTATCGTGTACGTGTTGTTACGCTCGACGGTCAACAAATCAATGCAGGCGGTTCCTTCACAGGCGGTTCTGTTCGCACCGGTAGCGGAATCCTTTCCCGCGCAGGTGAGATCAAGCGTCTCGAAGCTGAACTCGCAGAGCGCAAAGCGGCAGTAGAAAAGCTTGAAGCCGAGGTTGCTAAATTCACCGAGCAAGTACAATCCGCCGAGGACGAAAAGTATGCCGCCGAGGACCGTCGCGAGCTTATCGCTGTTCTTCGTAATACCGAGAACACACAACTCGATCAGCTTCGCGCCAAAAAGGATGCAAACGATACGCTGCTTTCCAAGCTCCGCGCCGATATGCAGGAGTATGAGAATGCAAAAATCAAATACGAAGAGGATATCGAAACCCTTACAGCCGAGGCAAAGACACTCCGTCACCGCATTGGAGAGATGACCGATTTCCGTATGGAAAAGGATGCCGAGCGCGGAGAGATCATTTTACGCCTCGACGAAATTTCCAAGAGCTTGACCGAGCTCTATATCCGCATCAGCGAAAACCAAAAGGATATCGACACGGCTACCATGCTCAAAACCGCATCCGAGGAGAGAATCGAGACCTTCAATCGCGAAATGATGACGCTCTCGGGTCGCATCAACACACAAACTGAACAAATCCGTTTGACGAACGAGGCAATGGAAGCCAATCGCACGGCGCACACCGCAGCAACCGCAGAGCTTGAACGCCTCAACGAAAAGCGCGGCGCGGTAGAAAAGGATAATTTCGAGTTCGAGCGCAAGCTCAACGAGCTCAATGCCAAGCTTCGTGATAGAATGAACCACAAGGAGCTCGTCTTCCGCGAGCACACCAAGTGCGAATCCAAGCTGTTCAATCTGCGTGATACGCAGGATAAGCTTGCCACAAAGCTTTGGGATGACTATGAGCTCACCCGCAGTGATGCATTAGCCCTCGGCTATCCTCCTGTTACCAAGGAGAACCGCGCCGAGATGATGGCTCTGCAAACCGAATGCCGCAATAAGCTGCGTGTAATCGGTCACGTCGACCTCGATGCTGTCAACAAATATGAAGAGGTCAAGGTGCGCTATGACTATATGAGCGCGCAG
>SVQS01000132.1 GCA_015065205.1 Oscillospiraceae bacterium | reverse complement strand
CCCGGGCAGGTCACAGTCGTGCCATTACAGTAGGCGGCAAACAAAGGAGCAACACTCCCGGGGCGGCGGATGTAGTCGTTAAAGAGCTCGCCTGCAATCTCGCGCACGTTCTCAAACACCACGCGCCCATTCACAAAGGATTGATCCGTTCCCGTGTAGTTTGTAATATCAAAATTATAGCCGCGCGTGCGGTAGTATTCGGTATAGACGCGGTTGAGAGCAAAGGATACCTGCGCGTAGATGTTGGCGCGGATGGCATTTTCGGGCCAAGTAGGGTAAATTTCGCTTGATGCCACGTTGGCGATGTAATCGAGAAAGGGAAGCGTCACATTCTCGGCATTGGAGTCGGGAGGCCCCAAATGAACGGTAATGGTTTCGGGAATAAAAGGCAGTTCCGGCATAAAATATCTCCTTTCTTTTGGTTAGAGGTCAGCGGGGGAATTTTCAAAAAAGCGTTCGTCCTCGGGACGGAGCAAATTCGAGGTCCCGTCCTCGGAGAGAGGTATGAGATCCACAGGCTGAATGGCTGTAATTCCCGCAAAAATCGGGAGCGCGACAAAGCTTTGCATTCCGTATCCCTCGCGTCGTACCTCAAGGTGATAGGTTGAAAAAGGTGGCACTTCACTCGGCGACATTGAATTTTCGCGCGGGGGAGCCGAGAGCGTGATACGCTCGGTGTTGCCGTCGCGGTTTGTGGTGGTCGCATACAAAATATCGGCGCGTGGCGTGGATTCGGCATCCTCATTCGCTCTTATACTCACCGACGCCCCCTCCAAGGGGATCGATCCGCGAGCGGTTGTGACGTGTACTACGAGGTATCCCTCGCTCTCCATTGGCAATTCTCGGTTCATAAGTCCCTCCTGTCATGTTCTGTTCCATATCATTCTATGCGACACCGGAAAAATGGTGAGAGGGTTGACTTTTTGTGAGAATTGTGATATTATTGAATTAATCGAAATAGCGAAGAAAGGGAGAAAAAATTGAAAACCCAAAGCTACTCCATTCCTTTTGGAATGGTTTTCAAAAAATATCATTGCTCCCAATGCGGTGCAAAGCTTGAAAAAGAGAAAACCCACAGAGTGGTTACAAAAGACGATAAGGATTACTATCAATATCACGATTATGGAGAATTCCCAAGGCGCGACGTTGATGTATATAATTACAGGCTGAAATGTCCATCCTGTGGGGCAAGAATTGCCTTTGAAGAGCAATGCATCATTGAGCGAATTCAAAAAAAGTGCGGTCAGGCGGTGCTCTCTAAAGAAGATATCAGGGAATACTACCAAGAATGCAAAGAAGGGAATGCAAAAAGAGTTCTTTGGCGAACTATATGCATTTCAATTATAGTTTGTTTTGTTTCCGCGGTTCTTTTCTGTTTGCTCAAAGCCGATCAAACTCCACGCGATTGTGTAAATACGTTTCTTTTGTTTGCTGTAATTGCAGCGGCTTCGGTTATTGCTTCCATAAGAAGATACAAGGGCAATTATAGATTGAAACGAAATTATAGATACTCTTACGAAAAAGAAGCTCAACTCAATCGCTTGCACGCGTACTCTTCTCACAACAAAAAGATGATTGATACCGCCGATAAATGCTATTGCTTTTATTGCAAAAGCAGTATGAAAAGCGACGAGATAAAAACATATATCGATAACGGACAAACGGCACTATGCCCCAAATGCGATATCGATGCCATTATTCCCGACAGCATTGGAGAAACTGTGGATGAGCAGATTATTTCCGAAATGAACGAATATTGGTTTTAATTTGTAATAAAAATAGCATGACAGATAAAGCCACGCCATCCCTTGGCGTGGTTTTCCTTTTGTAAAAAACATATTCCCCCTTGCAATCCCTTATTTTTTCTGCTATAATACTTATAGAATTTGCAAAAGAAAGGAGAGCACTTATGTTCCGCACAAAATTCGGCTTTGGCGACCTCATAGCGGCAGTTGCCGTTCTTTTTGTGGCAGTCCTGCTTTTGTGGCACCCGTGGCAAAAAAAGGATGTAGGCGAGACCTTGGTTATCGTCACACCCGATGAAACAATGGAATATTCGCTCTCCGAGGACCGTACTATTGAAATCGAGTCACGTGGCGTGCATCTTTGCATTGAAATTGCCGATGGAAAAGCATCTGTGAGCAAGAGCGATTGTCCAGACGGTGTATGCGTTGCAAGTGCATCCATATCAAGAACGGGCGAGACCATTCTCTGCGCCCCTGCGGGCGTGAGCCTTGTGGTGAAGGGAGGTGACGGCGATGTCGACTTCGTCGCAGGCTAACCTTGTGCGCCGACTCTCTATCGATGCTATGCTTTGTGTGCTGGCTATGATGCTTTCTTATCTCGAAGCCGTCCTGCCTCTTAATCTTCTCGTACCTCTCCCCGGCTTCCGTCTCGGACTTGCCAATGTGGCAGTTGTGGCGGTGTTCTGTCTCTTTACTCCCATCGATGCGCTTGCCGTCATGTTTGTCCGCATCCTTTTAATGGGATTGTTGTTCGGCTCGCCTACGTCCTTGTATTTTTCGGCAATGGGCGGACTTTTCTCCTTTGCAGTTTTGATGCTTGCAAAGTATTTTTGCAAAAAATGTAGCCTTGTCGGCGTCTCTATTCTTTGCGCGGCGGCGCACAATACAGGGCAGGTTCTCGCGGCTGTCACGCTCTTTGATGCCGCCCTTATCACTACGTACTTGCCCGCGCTCCTTATCGCATCGGTCATTTACGGTGGCATCGTGGGGTTGCTCCTCAACCTCTTGCTCCCGCGCCTGCAAAAAACAATAAAGAGGAGGGCAAAGCAATGAAAAAAGTCATCCTGCGCACCCTCTGTCTCGTCCTTTGCCTTATTTTTTTGGTGCCACTTACGGCTTGCCAAAGGGAAGAACGGCAAGAAAAAAACTTTTTTTTGATGGATACTCCCATCACAGTCACGCTTTACACCGATAAAAAGACCGCCGAACGGATATTTGCCGACTGCCGCGAGATTCTCCACGAACTCGACGCTCTTTGGTCACGCACAAAATCAGATAGCGATATCGGCCGCTTTAACGCCGCCGAAAATTCTCTCGAACTCGATTCGCGCACCGCTTCTCTCATCTTGCAAGCGATGGATATTACACAAAAAACGGGCGGCGTATTCGATATTACAGTGGCACCAATCGTCAATCTTTGGCAAGTAAGTGAGGAACGGGGAATTCTCCCCACAACCGAAGAACTGAAAAATGCCACCAACCTTGTTGGTGCTCAAAAGCTTACTCTTTCTCAAAATACCCTGACCAAAACCGAAAAGGACGTGCAAATCGACCTTGGCGGTATCGGTAAGGGAGCGGCAATTTCTGCATTGATTTCCTATTTGGAAGAAAGCGACGCTCACGGCGGACTTGTCAGCTTTGGGAGCAACGTGGCAGTTTTTGGCTCAAAACCCGACCAAAAGCCTTTCCGAATTGCCCTCAAAAATCCCAAAGCCGAAGATGGCTACGCAGGTGTTTTGAACCTGCAAGCAGGACAAATTCTCTCGGTATCGGGCGACTATGAGCGCTACTATACCATAAACGGCGAAAAATATCATCACATCCTCGACCCCAAAACCGGCTATCCCACACAGAGTGGACTCTGTTCTGTTGCGGTTATCTGCTCCGACGGTGCGCTTGCGGATGCACTCTCCACAGCCCTTTTTGTGATGGGCGAGGAGAAAGCCCACGCCTTTTATGAAAGCAAAATCTATGATTTTGAAGCCATTTTCATCGACCAAAGCGGAAATGTTACCACAACTCAAGGGCTTGCGGATGCTTTTGAAGTGCAAGGTTAAAAATAAGAAAGAACCTCGCCGCAGCGAGGTTCTTTTTTCAATATATTATGCTTTTTATTCTGTTTTTGCTTTCACAAACTCGCGGTAATACATAAACTTGATAATATTCTTTCCCTTGGGAACCTTTAATTCATAGTAATTATCGGTGGTCGAGAAGATCAGGGTTCTGCGCCCGTGAATACCCATATCCGAGATGGTGGAAAGGGGAATAGTAACGTTTGCAATAGTAATGGCATCGGGAGTGATATGAGCGTCACCTTCGCAAATCGTGTTCAAATCATGCCCCTCAATGGTGTGGAGAGAGGCATTGGGAGCGGTATATAGAACGTTATTTTCTACATCTTTTTTAAGTTCACCGCGTTGCCATTGGTTGAGCTCATAAACGGTTTTGTAGGGAATACCGTCAAGCATGCCGTATTCGTCATAGGTGAACGACTTGCCACAGGAAGAACAGGTTACGCGCTCCTTTTCGGATGTCAGCGTTCCGTTCTCACGGCAGTGAGGGCAGAGGAAAACGAGACTTTCCATTCCCTCGGCGCGTTTCTTCGAACGATAGCGATGCATTTCCACCTTTTGACGAGCATACGCATCCTCGTGCAAGTCGCGCTTGATGATTTCATCAATTTCTTCTACGCTCATTTTCGCTAAATCTTCCTTGGTGTAAATGCCAACGGGAGCACCGTAAAGACGGCCTCTGCGCGTATTGCCGGACGACGCCCAGTTGGGGCTGACAAAATATCCGCCCTCAATGCGGTAAGTCACAAGTCCGCAACGGGCAGACTTGACAAGCTGTGCGGTGGCGGGAACAACGGGAGCAGTTACACCGTCCCAGGTGCGAACACCCTCGGCAAAAATGCAAACGTTGTTACCTTTGCGAACCTTGCGCAAAATATCCATAACGGTCGAGGCGGCAACGGTTGCTTTGTAGCGAATAATGGGTTCAAAAACAAAGTTCAACACCTTATAAAGCCATCCCCAACGTGTGATGTGTTCACTTGCAACATAGTACATTTGAGGTTGAAAACTCAAACCTACCAAAATGGGGTCGTAATCGGTAACGTGGTTCGAGAGAACAATATAGTTAGGGGGCAAATCGGTTGCCTTTTTGTATTTATATCCAAATTTTAATTTGGCTACCGCGTAACCAACGGGGCGCAGAATGGCAGTAAAAAAGTTCAATTTTCGGCTCATTCGTCCACCTCCTTTTGTAAAGCACTTTTAATAATATTATAGATATTGTATCACAAAAAAGTGTTTTTGTCAATCTTTTTGCTATGCCTTCAGCCAAATTTCACTGTATTTTCAATTTTTGTTCTAAAGTTGGCAAGTCCCTAATATAGTGTACCAACGCGATATATGGGAGGTTTTGAAATGCCTGAGCATTCGATTTATACGGATATTGCCGAGAGGACAGGCGGAGATATTTACGTCGGCGTTGTAGGTCCTGTCAGAAGCGGAAAATCTACATTCATCAAACGTTTTATGGAGGCAGTAGTGCTTCCGAACATCGGGGAGGGCTACTCCCGCGACCGCGCACGTGACGAGCTTCCGCAGTCGGCAGCG
>SVQS01000131.1 GCA_015065205.1 Oscillospiraceae bacterium | reverse complement strand
GCCGCTTCGCTACGTCATCCCCTACAAGATACAATAAAGGGATAGCAAGTGCTCTATCCCTTCTCTTTTTCCTTTTTGTTAGAGAGTTTTTTGGAAGGGGTATGGGGAAACCTTTTTTGCCAAAAAAGGTTTCCCCATAATCACTTACAAATTATTCTGCTACAAATATAAACGGATAAATATCCTGACCGCCGTCGATGAAATAGGTTTCGATTGCGGGGTAGATCTTTTGGATGTCAGCTTGAAGAGCGGCTTGCTGTTCGGACGAGGCATCCTTGCCGCAGAAGACGGTGAGCATAAACTTGTCACCTTCAAGAATCTTTTCGGTAAGCCCCAGAGCGGCAGCATGCTGATCGGGGTTAGAGAGAACGATCTCTTTGCCAATAATACCGATGGTGTCACCGTTTTTGATGGTAACGCCATTGATCTCCGCATCGCGGATAGAGGGAGAGACGTAGCCTGCAGTCACACGGCCAAGGGCTTCGGTCATCTCATTTGCAATGATTTCTGCATCCTCGCACTCAAAGTTTGCACAGGAGAGAGCCACGTAGCCCGAGCCGATGTTTTTGCTTGGAATGACGTGAATTTTGGCTGCCGTATAGATATCAGCCGCTTGCTGTGCCGCCATAAAAATGTTGCCGTTATTGGGAAAAACAAAGATATGCTCTGCATTTACCTTAGCAAACGCATCGAGGAAATCGTTGGTAGAGGGGTTTTGCGTCTGTCCGCCCTCAACAACTTCATCTGTGCCAAAATCGCGATAGAGCTGCTCGATACCGGGGCCTGTGCAAACGGCAACCACGCCATATTTTTTAGCAGGTGCGGCAGGGGCTTCCGCTTTGGCAGGAGCGGGGGCTTCTTCCTTCTCCCCTTCTACAACAGAGCTGTGTTGGAGAGACATATTTTCAATCTTCACCTTCAAAAACTCGCCAAAGGTACGGCAATGCGCGAGAACCTTTTCGGGCGTGAGGGTGTGAACGTGAATTTTAACGATGCTATCGGTTTGGAAAGCGACGATAGAGTCGCCAACGGTAGCAAGAAACGCCTTGAGAGCATCAATATTGAAGGTGGCAATATTCGTTTTGGAATTCTGCAAACGAACAAGAAGCTCGGTGCAATAGCCGTAGGTCATCACACTGTCGGGGCCAAAGCCATCCAGGTCAACTTCGGGCACAGATGCAGGCTTTGCGTTTGCGGTCAGTTGTGCCATCTGCTCTTCGCCCAAAATTTCCTCGCCGTTGAGAACGCGGTTGAAGCCGTCCATAATATAGAACAGACCTGCTCCGCCGCTATCTACAACGCCTGCTTCACGCAGAACAGAGAGAATTTCGGGAGTGCGCTCAAGCGATGCGCGCATCTCTCCTACAAGGTCGGAGAAAAGTGTGCTGATGGTGCTTTCGGGAGTAATGCGAGCAACTGCGTACTCAACAGCCTCACGCGCAACCGTGAGAATGGTACCCTCGGTAGGCGTCATAACCGACGTATACGCCTGCTGAACACCTCTTTGCAGAGCACGTCCGAATGCGGCAGGGTCGGCTTGGTCAACGCCTTCAATGCCCTTTGCGGTTCCTGCAAAGAACTGTGACAAGATAACACCCGAGTTGCCGCGTGCGCCAAGAAGCATTCCGTGTGAGAATGCCTTCATTACGTCGGCAAGGTTGTCAGTCTCCAAATTTTCGATAGCGGCAACACCGCTCTCGATGGTCATACGCATATTGTCGCCCGTATCACCGTCAGGAACAGGAAATACGTTGAGCTTATTGACTTCTTCGGCATTGGAGCGCAATTGCATAGCGCCCCCCTTTGCCATTTTGGAAAGCAGATTGCCTCCCATTACTTTGATATCTTGCCACGTTGTCTTCTTTTTTGCATTGGGGTCCTTTGCGGCAGCGGCACGCTCGGCCTTTTTTTGTTCCTGCTTCTTCTTGGTAGCATCCTGCACCTTGATGATAGCTACGGCCGTTTGATGTACGCTGGTCTTTGCCGCTTTTTTGATCGTTTGGGCGGTAGAAGCCGCGATTTTTGCTACGTCCTCTCCTTTAATCGTCTTTCTTACAGGCTTCTTTTCCGCTTGCTTTGCGGACGGCGAGGGCGTTGCTTTCTTTTTATCTTCTGCCATAGGTAATCTCCTTATAATCGGTGGTAAGTGCGCCTTGAGGCGCAGATTTTATCTTGCATCAGCAACAAAGAAGAGTGCGATTGTGCCGGGGCCGGAATGTGCGCCGATAACGGGGCCAACGTCGGTGATGATCTTCACCTCGACGCCATGTCTCTCTTTGAGAATATCGGCAAGCTGCTGTGCATCTGCAAGACAGTCACCGTGAGAAATGAACACAGTGCCGTTCTCTTTGTCAACTGCCTTCTCGGTATATTTATCAGCCATTGCTACGATGGACGTTCTTCTGCCGCGCACCTTCGATACGGGAATGAGATGTCCTTCGTTATCCATATAAAGCACGGGCTTGATGCCAAGCAGATTGCCAACGAATGCGGCGGTAGGGCTAACACGTCCGCCACGCTTGAGATAAACGAGATCGTCAACGGTGAACCAAATACCCATACGTCCGATCAAGTCGCGAACGAATGCTTCGGCTTCCTCAATGGTAGCGCCCTTTTTCTTTTCCTGAACGGTCAAATACAGCATCAGACCCTCGCCTGCAGATGCAGCAAGTGTATCGACTGCGATGATCTTTGCCTCGGGATACTTCTCTTTGAGTTGAAGTGCAGCAATACGTCCGGAGTTATAGGTAGTGGAAAGTCCTGACGAGAATGCGATGTAAAGCACATCCTTGCCCTGCTTGAGAGCTTCTTCTTCAAACATTTGCGCAAATGCCTCGGCATTAACTGCCGCTGTTTTGGCAACGCCACCGGCTCTCATTTTGTTATAAAATTCAACAACAGACATATCGTCGTTGGAATACTCTTTTTCATCCCCGTCAAAGCGGAATGTCAAAGGGCGATAAGGCACGCCCCATTCAGCAAGCAATTCGGGCTTGATATCACAAGCGGAATCGGTAAAAATAACGTAATCTCTCATAAAAGATCTCCTTTGATTTTTCGATTATTTCAAGAACATACGCAACAGTTTTGCGTTTAATTTTCGGTCATACGGTTGATAGCGCATAGGAAGATCGATCCAAGTTTTTTTATCTACAATGCTCTTTTTGTGCGAGAAGGTGTCAAAGCCAACCTTGCCGTGGTAGGCTCCCATGCCACTCTCCCCTACACCGCCAAAGCCCATGTGCGCTGTGGCAAGATGGATGATAACGTCATTGACACATCCGCCGCCAAAAGCACACTTGGATGTGACACGGCGGATGTTTTTCTTGTTGGAAGAAAAGATATAAAGTGCCAATGGGCAATCATGCGAATTGACGGTTTCGATAACTTCATCAATGCGCTCAAATGCAAGAATCGGAAGCACGGGGCCAAAGATCTCCTCGCCCATAACGGCATCTTCCCACGTGACGTTGTTCATTACGGTAGGTTCTACCTGCAAGGTCTCTGCGTTTGTGCGACTGCCATAAACAGTCTTTTTCTCATCAATGAGAGAGCAAACACGATCAAAATGCTTTTGGTTGATGATGCGTCCATAGTCGGCATTTTGCAAAGCATCTTTGCCGTATTGGCGGCTGATCTCCGCTTTCAAAAGCTCCACAAAGCGGTCACGTACCGATGCGTGGCAAAGCACGTAATCGGGAGCAACGCAGGTCTGACCGCAGTTAAGATATTTGCCAAAGGCAATGCGCCGTGCCGCAAGCGCGAGATCAGCAGTCTCATCTACGATGCAGGGGCTTTTTCCGCCCAACTCGAGCGTGACAGGCGTGAGATGCTCGGCGGCTTTTTTCATAACCTCTTTGCCAACACCTTTGCTACCCGTAAAGAAGATATAATCGAATTTTTGGTCAAGCAAACAGGCGTTCTCTGCTCTGCCACCCGTTACAACGGCAACGTATTGGCGTTCAAACGTGCTCTCAATGAGTTCCTTGATTGCCTCAGCCGTGGCAGGGGCGTATGCGCCCGGTTTAATGATCGCTGTGTTGCCCGCTGCAAGAGCATCTACCAAGGGATCGAGCGTGAGCAGAAAAGGATAATTCCAAGGGCTCATTATCAAGGTAACGCCATAGGGAGATGGCTTGACGTAACTGCGAGATGCAAATTGTGCAAGAGGCGTGCGTACACGCTTCTCTTTTGCAAAACCTTCAATGTGCTCTAGCATATAGCTGATTTCATCCAGCACCATACCAATTTCGCACATATAGCTTTCAAAATCGGATTTGCCAAGATCTTTTTGCAATGCATCTATCAATTCTTTTTCACGAGACACAATAACGGCATAGAGCTTTTTGAGTGCCTCTTTGCGATAGCAGACACACAGTGTTTTTCCACTCTCAAAAAATGCTCTTTGTTCGGCAACGAGGGCGGCAATCTCATGTTGTTCCATAAAAGGCCTCCTGCACATAGATATATTATTTTACCATAAAATACCCGATTTGTCAAGTAATTTAGCAAAATTGGCGCTCGCGGGCGCGCGCGCACGCGAATGAAGTTGGGAGAAGAAAGATTTTTCCTCTCCCAACCGACCTCTTTCATTTGCCAAAGAGTTCTAAAATTTTGAACCTTGCCCGGTAAACAGGCTTGTCACTTTCGGTAATAATTTTATACTGTGTGGGAGTAAAGCCGACCGAAATGCAGGCGTCCTCAGCCTTTTTTTCATTCACCGTTGCCGCACCGAGACAAAGGGGCGGAAAGAGACAGCACCACCAATTTTGCCCCTCTGCTTCGCCAATGTTGACTCGCATAGAAATATACTCCCCGGCGGGGAAGCAAAGGCTATCATAGGTGCGCGTGGGATAGTCCTCAAGCCCCATCTCGATGCTAACGGCATCGTCGAAGCCCTCTTTTTGCAAAACAGCTTGTGCCGCTTCGGTGAGGAATGGACGGTTCGCTTCGAGAAGCGTAACGGCTTCCTCTTTCGTTTTGCAATCCTGCAACAGGGGCACGGTTACATCGAGAATCGCATCTCTGACTGCAATCTTAACGGCTTGATCCTCCTCGCTATCCGAGTTGGCAAGCACGTGCAGACGCACAACCTTGTTGTAAATCTCATCTTCCCCATGCACAGGCAAAAGACCTATCACAAGCAGAAGCATTGCCGCAATAACGGATAACGTAAGTATTCTTTTGTAAAACATAACAAAACCCTCCTTTTTGGTTTCTGCATCATCAGCATTTACCGAAAAGGAGGGGGTTTATTCATTTGAGATCAGACTTCTTCAAAGTGGATAGCAGAGACGATGCGGTGCATCGCCTCACCTATGTCGGTTGCCACAAGCGTACAACCTGCAGCTTTGGCGTGTCCGCCACCCTCAAACTTGCAGGTTGTACGCTTGTGGCAA
>SVQS01000130.1 GCA_015065205.1 Oscillospiraceae bacterium | reverse complement strand
TAGTGGAGTGCGTAACGATGTCAGCGCCCCACTCAAAGGGACGGCAGTTAACGGGAGTTGCAAAGGTATTATCGATGATAAGCGGTACGCCGTGTGCGTGCGCTGCTTTGGCAAATTTTTCGATATCAAGAACGGTAAGTGCGGGGTTTGCGATGGTCTCACCAAACACGGCTTTGGTGTTGGGACGGAAAGCCGCAGCAAGCTCTTCCTCGGTGCAATCGGGAGAAACAAAGGTGAAATCAATGCCCATCTTTTTCATTGTAACCGAGAAAAGGTTAAAAGTACCACCGTAGATAGTGGAAGCTGATACGACGTGATCCCCGCAGGTGGCAATATTGAATACGGCGTAGAAGTTGGCAGCCTGACCGGACGAGGTCAGCATTGCGGCACTTCCCCCCTCAAGCTCGCAAATCTTTGCCGCAACGGTGTCGCAGGTTGGATTTTGCAGACGGGAGTAGAAGTATCCGGATGCTTCCAGGTCAAACAGCTTTGCCATATCCTCGCTTGTGTCATAGTGGAACGTTGTGCTTTGCACGATCGGAATTTGACGAGGCTCGCCATTCCCCGGTGTATAGCCGCCTTGTACGCATTTTGTTTCGATTTTATAGTTACTCATAATAGTTTCCTTCCATTTGAGATTTTTTAAAGTACGTCTGCGATATCGTAGATAAGGCGCTCGGTCTTTTCCCAACCAAGGCAGGGGTCGGTGATGGACTTACCGTAAATCTCGTCGGGACCGATCTTCTGTGCGCCATCTTCGATATAACTTTCAATCATCAAGCCTTTGACAAGCTTTTTGACGTCATTTGAATGGCGGCAAGCGTGCAATACTTCCTTGGCGATGCGCACCTGTTCGAGGCATTGCTTGCCTGAGTTTGCATGGTTGGTATCGACGATAACTGCAGGATTTTGAAGACCGCTCTTTGCATACATATCAGCAAGACGGTTGAGATCTTCAAAGTGATAGTTAGGTGCGCTATGCCCATTGGTATCCACATATCCACGCAGGATCGCGTGTGCGTGAGGATTGCCCGCGCTCTTAACTTCCCAACCGCGGTAGAGGAACATGTGCGAGCTTTGTGCCGCCTTGATAGAGTTCATCATAACAGTCAGGTCACCGCAGGTGGGGTTCTTCATACCAACAGGAATATCCAATCCGCTGGCGGTCAAGCGGTGCTGTTGATCCTCGACAGAGCGCGCGCCGACTGCTACGTAAGTGAGCAGATCAGAGAGATAACGGTGGTTTTCGGGATAGAGCATTTCATCGGCACAGCCAAAGCCTGTTTCGGCAAGGGCACGCAGATGCAGGCGACGGATTGCGATAATTCCCTTGAGTAGGTCAGGAGCTGCATTGGGGTCGGGCTGATGCAACATTCCTTTGTATCCTTCGCCCGTGGTACGGGGCTTGTTGGTATAGATACGCGGAACGATCATGATCTTATCGGCAACCTTATCCTGTACGGTACGCAGGCGGGAAATATAGTCCAAAACAGCATCCTCACGGTCTGCCGAGCAAGGGCCGATAACAAGAACGAATTTATTACTTTTTCCTTCAAAAATCTTCTTCAACTCCTCAACGGATGCATCTCTTACAGCTTTTAAAGAGTCGGAAACGGGATACTCCTCTTTGATATCCTTTGGAATGGGGAGCTTGCGGTAAAATTCCATATTCATAGCGGTAGGTTCCTTTCAGTATATAGGGGTTAAGATTAACAATCTGAATTATTGATTTGCTTTTGGCTTATCGAAAAGCATTCGGCGGGCGGTGGCACGGCGCATGACGTCACGCATACCTTCCCCATCCTCTTCTCGTAACATCGTGCGAAAACGGTCAAACTCATCGGCAAATGCGTCCATCTCTGCAAGGAGTGCTTCGCGATTGAGAAGAAAGAGCTCTGACCACATCACGTCGTTGATCTTGGCAATACGTGTCAAGTCGCGGAAAGAGTCGCCGGTGTATTGCTCCAACATGGGAGTGTCGTTTGCGGTCATTAGTGTAACAGCAATGCAGTGTGTCAGCTGTGAGAGAAAGGCGATCATACGGTCGTGTTCCTCGGGGGAAAGTTGAGTAATGCGGGCGAAGCCCAGAATTTCGCCAAGCCTGTGGCAGACCTCGATTGCCTCGGGTGTGTTACGCTCTGTGGGAGTGATGATGTAGTTTGCGCCGACAAATACGCGGTCGTCGCTATACTCTACGCCACTGCTCTCGCGTCCCGCCATTGGGTGCGCTGCAATAAATTCTACGTCGGGACGCAGAATACCTTGCACCTCGTCAACGATTCGGCTCTTAACACCGGTTACGTCGGTAATAAGCGTGCCTCTGCGAAACAGGTGTTGATATTGTTTGATCCACTCAACAAAGATGTGCGGATAAAGTGCAAATACAACGAGATCAGCCCATTCGACCGTCTCTTTTGTGACCTCGGTGCTCCCCTTCTCAATCATCCCGAGCGAGAGCGCATAGTCAATATCCTTTTGCTCTTTCGTGATGCAACGGACGCGGTAACCTTGACGGCTCAGGGCACGGGCATAGCTACCACCAATAACACCTAAGCCAACAATCAGAATTTTCGTGTTTTTATCAAAGGGTTTCATTTGGAATCGTTCCTTTTATGGGGTAATTTCTTCTATTTGGATGCCAAGCGAGGAAATACGCTCGAAAAAGTCGGGAAAGCTCTTGCTGACGGCTTCCACTCCTTCGATCACACCACCCGTCAAGGTTGCGAGAACGGCAAGTGACATTACAATGCGGTGATCATTATGCCCCAAGAGATTTTCGGTGGGGGCATAAAAAGCTGTTGGAGTGATAATGACCTCATTCTCACGCACATCAACAGTTGTACCGAATTTGCGGAGCTCGGTTGCCATCGTTTGCGCACGATTGCTCTCCTTGATAACAAGACGGCGCGTATCTGTAAAGCGTCCTCCCTGCCCCCTTGCCGCAAGGGCAAACAGAATGGGGGCAAGGTCGGGGCAATCGGCCACGGATATGGTAGCAAAGCCTTTTTCAAGACTTGCGAAGTGTTCGATATAAACACGGTCTCCCTGCAAAGATGCAGGATCGAGTCCCGTTATGTTTACCTCTCCGCCCAAAACATTGAATGCGGAAAGGAATGCGGCGTTTGAGTAGTCCCCCTCAACGGTGAGGGTTTGTGCCTGCATCGGCTTGCCGCCGCGAATACGCAGGGTGGTATCGTTGAGCCATTCGACATCTGCTCCAAAGGCGGTAAGTGCTTGGAGCGTGAGCAACACGTAGGAACGGCTCTCAAAGGGCGGAAGGATATGCAAAATGCTCTCGCCTGCAACTTGTGTCAGTGCGAACAGCATACCGCTGATAAACTGACTGCTGACATCACCGGGGAGTGTGTATTCTGTTGCCGTCAGCCTCCCCTGAACGGTAATACCGTTCTCGGTTTGCTCAAAGAATAAACCGTGCTCACGGCAAATATTTTGATAAACAGTCATTGGGCGGCGCAAAAGAGCGGGGGAACCTATCAGCATCGTCTCTTTGCCCGAAAGCAAGCACAGCGGCAACAAAAATCGCATGGTACTACCGCTCTCACGGCAAGGCAAAACAGAATTGGAAATCTTATCAAAATTGATACCTTTGACAATGACTGTGTCATTGTCAATTTTGCAGTCTGCTCCCATTGCACGCAAACAATCAAGCGTTGCCGCAACGTCCTCGCAATCGGATATGCCGCAAATGCGGCTCTCTCCCTGTGCTAAGGCAGCACAAATGAGGAGACGGTGCGCCATACTCTTTGAGGGCGGTGCACTCACACTTCCGCGTGCGACCGATGGAAAAAAGCGGATGTTCATTTCTTTTCTCCTCCCGAGAGAAGTTCACAGAGAAAATCCATTGCCAAGAGATAACCCGCAATGCCCTGCCCCGTAATGGTCTTTTGGCAGGCGGCACGAATATAACTGACCTGACGGAAATCTTCTCTTTCCTCTACCTTGGAAATGTGGACTTCAACAGTTGGAATGCCCACAGACTTGACGGCATCAAGAAGTGCAATGCTTGTGTGCGTATAAGCACCGGGGTTGATGACAATTCCGTCTATCTTTTGGTAATATGTTTCTTGTATTTTATCAACAAGGTCCCCCTCGTGATTGGATTGATAACATTCAACTTCCACACCAATCTTTGTGGCGTGTTCACAAATCATTTTCAGGAGCCCCTCGTATGTGGTGTTGCCATAGTGTTTCGGCTCGCGAATGCCCAAAAAATTCAGGTTTGGGCCGTTGATGATATAGAGTTTCATAGATGTAAAAACTCCTTTCTGATGCGCTCTACTACCTCATCGACACTTCCATCACCATCGATGTGACAGTCTGCGGTTTTGCAGTAGCGGTCATAACGCTCCTCAAAGCGATGACGGATTGCCTCGGCAGAGGATGCCAACGGGCGGTCTTTCGTGGGAAGCAGGTCTGCAAGCGGACGGTCGATGAAATAGATTTTACCGTTGCGGTGCAAAAGGTCGATGTTTTCATCGCGCAAAATTGCGCCGCCGCCTGTGGCGAGAACGATATTTTTTTGATTGGACAAAACATCGCGCAAAACACGTGTTTCGAGGTCGCGGAAAGCAGCCTCTCCATCGTTTGCAAAAATTTCGGGAATGGAACGCCCCGTCACACGGATAATTTCTTCATCAAGGTCAAAAAATGCTCGTCCCATCTCCCCTGCCAAAAGCTTGCCGACAGTGCTTTTTCCTGCACCGGGCATACCCGAAAGAACGATGTTTTCGATTTTATTTAAGAGTTCAAGATAAATGCGTTCGGTAGTTTCCTCTTCATAGACAGTATCAAGGAAAAGCTCGGATGCGCGCACAGCTTGGGCAACAAGCATATAAAGTCCCCCCTCGGCAGGGATGCCGCGCTTCTTTGCATCCAAAATCAATTTCGTGCGAAGCGGATTATAAATGGCATCAATAACACCCGAGAGGTTTGAAAATACAGAAATGTCTACGGGCGTGGCTTCGGTATTCGGGTACATTCCAACGGGGGTGGTGTTGATAAGAACCTCAACATCGGTATGCGACCTTGTTAATTCGTCATAAGTGATAACGCCATCCCCCACTCTGCGGCTGACGACCAAAATCTTTTTTGCGTCGAGAAATTTGGCAACTGCAAGAGCTGTTTTGGATGTGCCACCTGTACCAAGAATAGCTACTTTTTTATTTTGGAGTGTAATGCCTGCGTGCTCAATGAGCGACTGCAGACCGTAAAAATCGGTGTTATATCCCCACAGCTCTCCCCTTCGATTGACAACGGTATTGACCGCTCCAATCTCCTTTGCTCTTTTGCTGATATGCGAAAGATATGGGATGACTGTGGTTTTGTAGGGAATGGTCACATTGATGGCGCAAAAGTCCTTTGTCTCTAAAAATGTACCGATTTC
>SVQS01000003.1 GCA_015065205.1 Oscillospiraceae bacterium | reverse complement strand
GATCCTCTTCCATCAGCATCTTGATGCGGTCGACAAGTCCGCAGGTTGATAGCGAAATGTGACGGTAGCCGATATTGAGCCCCGCCTCGCAGTTGACAAGGTGTAAAAATTTGATGACGTTATCATAGTTATCCAAGGGCTCACCGATGCCCATCATCACGATGTTGGAGATACGCTCACCGATGTCTTTTTGCGCGGCAATGACCTGCCCGAGAAGCTCATCGGGTCCAAGATCGCGCACGCGGCCACCGATAGTGGATGCACAAAACTTGCACCCCATACGGCAGCCGACCTGCGAGGAGATGCAAATGGTGTTGCCGTGCTCGTATTTCATCACAACGCTTTCCACGCAGTTGCCGTCGGCAAGACCAAAGAGAAACTTAACCGTGCCGTCAATGGCAGACACCAATTTTTGCTCAATTTCGGGGAAATGATAAGAGAAAGATGCGCGCAATTTTTCTTGCAATTTTTTACCGATATTGGTCATTTCATCGACAGAGATACCGCGATGCAGCTGCTGAAAAATCTGCTTTGCGCGGTACTTTGCTTCACCGTTCTCAACCATCCAATTTTCCAATTCGGTAACGGTCAGAGAGAGCAGAGCGGGCTTTTGCTGTTCGTTCATTTGGCGCCTCCTTTCTTTATTCTATCCAAAGTTTCGAAAAGTATAATTCTATTTTACGCGCTCCATCACAGCATAAAAGAAGCCGTCGGTTTCGTCGGTATCGGGATAGAGCGTGCGTTGTTCTTTGAGTTCAAAATTATTGTTTTCACCAAGAAAACGTGCTACGTTCTCCTCGTTCTCCGAGGGGAGAAGCGTGCAGGTGGAATATACCAGCTTGCCGCCTACCTTGACATAGTTGGATGCATTTTTTAGGATGGCCAACTGAATATCGGGGAGTGCTTCGCTGGCGGCAGGATCTTTGTAGCGTAATTCAGGCTTTTTGGCAAACACGCCAAAGCCCGAGCAAGGTACATCACAGAGCACACGGTCGAATGCTCCAATCCACTCTTCTTTTTGGTTTCGGGCATCGCGCTCCTCGGTTGTGAGAATGGTGATGCCGAGTCTTTGCGCTCCACTCTCGACGAGTGAAAGCTTGTTGCGGTGCAGGTCGCAGGAAAGCACACTGCCCTTGTTGTTCATATCAATAGCGGCACCAAAGGATTTAGAGCCCGGACAAGCGCAGGCATCCAAAATTTTCATTCCGGGTTTTGCATCCAAGGCTTTGACACAAAGCTGAGAGGCTTCGTCCTGAACGAAAAAGAGTCCATCAAGAAAGCCGTAAAGCTCGGTCACAGGGGATTTATCGCATACGCGAATACCTGCGTCACTCTCTTTTGTGGGGAGCGCGTGGATTCCCTGCCCCTCGATTTTTTGAATCAGTTCCTCACGCGAGATGCGGAGCGTATTGGTGCGAAGAGTCAGGTCAGGTTGCTCGCCAAAGGCGGCGAAGAGCTGTTCGGTACGTTCAAGTGAAAAGGTATCGATAAACTTGCGGCAAAGTGCGGGGCAAAATGAATATTTGACCGAGAGATATCCAACGGCATCTTTTTCTTTATCGGGAATGGGGATTTTCTTGCCGCCTCGAATGAACGCACGCAGAATGGCATTGACAAATGCACGGTTGCGTTTGGGTGACATATTCACTGTTTCATTCACAGCGGCGTGGTCGGGGACGCGGTCGAGGTAAGCAAGCTGATAAAGCCCCAAGCGCAATAACGTGCGCACATCGAAAGAAATGCTCTTGCTTCCTCGGTTACAAAGGTTGTCTATAATAGCATCCAATGTGATCTGTCTTTCGATAACGCCATAGACGAGGGTCGTCAACAGACCTCTATTGGGAGGTGTTAGGGCGGAACGCTTAATGGCAGTATCCAAAGCTATATTGGAATACTGCTCTGCCGACGCACATCGCACCAGAACATCGTATGCAATTTTACGGGGGGCGCTCATACGTCGGCTCCTTTCCTATCCACTTAACGGATATTTTATTTCACGATCTCCCTCATCAGGGGAATTAAATTTTTGGCAACGGTATTGTGACCGTCGCGCAGAGGATGCAGGGGCACTTCGGGAATCCAGCCGTAGCTATCGATAAAGTGCACACAGCAGTTGTGTTTTCGGTTATAATCTTCAATCATTTTCCCGAGTTCCTCGTGGAACGTGCCAACGAATGCCGAAAGAGAAATGATAACCGACGAGGGATTGCGTTTGCGGATAACGTTAAGCAATTCCTCGTATTTTTGCAGGTAACGCTCCACGCCGTTTGCGCGGTCGTTGGCCCCGTGGTTGATAAGGATGTAATCCGCACTCTCGTGCGTGATGGGTGAGCCATCAAAATTGTAAAGATAGGATTCGGGGGCGGCGGGGACATCTCCCGCGCCTGCGCGTGTGACACCAACCGCTCCGTACCCCATAAAGATGGGACGCAGGTTGAGTGCTTCGGCGGTCTGCCACGCGTAGGTAGCACAAACGTCATCTTGATAGCAACGCATCGCATCAAAAACGGCAGTGGAAAGAACGTCGCCACCGTTGTTGAAATCGGTATCGATCAAAACGCCCTCGGTAATGGAATCTCCCACAAATTCGATCGTCTTGCGATTGTCGGGAGCAATCGGAATAGGACACTCGGTTTGCACACCAACAAAGGATACCTTTCCCGTAAGCGGATGATACCAACGTCTGTCAAGTTCGGTGCCGCCCTTGTAGATGATGCGGCAGACGTGGTCGCCATCGTTTTTTGCCATAATGCGGATGTGAGAATCGATATTCGCTTCGATCATATCACCGCCATCGATTTGAATCCACAAATGGAGTCTGGGCTGTGCGTTGGAAACAATGTTGAATTTGGCAACCGCCATTCTGCCGCGGAATGCAAACTCAATATAAGAGCCCGTCGCCGTAGCGGTGGCGCGATCTGCACCTCTATCCCATCGACCCGTGAGGCGGATGCTTTCGTGTGTATAAGGAATGTTCATCGTCTATCCTCTCTTACTCGTCCTCTTTTTTGGCGAGCATTTTGCGCTCGGTGCGCGAAAGCTTATAGGTTACCCACTCCGACTGATCGTCATAAAGGCAAAGCGTGCCGTAGGGGCGTTCTTCGTAGTCGAGGTCTCCCTCGTAATAAATATCGGCAAAGACGTAGAGCATATCGGAAGTAACTTCAATGTCGTCAAAAACAAAGCGATAATAGGTGTAGAGCGAGGTCTCGGTGCGTGTTGCGGCAGAGGGATAATAGCGCGTTGTTGTGCGCGCATCGGTGCTTTCGTTGTCCTCGCGGTTGTCGGGCGTGTTATCCACAACGGAGACAAGCGTTAGGTCAAAAAGCTCCTCGCTCTTGTCGGGAATCTCGGCAAGGCCATAATCCTTTGCGAGGTTTTTGATGGTGCTGTTGTTGTAGCGGAACACCAATTGCACCTGCTTCGCCTCGGGAATAAAAACGTATTGCGTAATGGAAAAATACCCTCTGTTATACTCGGCGGTCGTAATGGTATCCTGGTTTTGATATTGCAGGACAAGGTCTTCACCGTGCTCGTCATAGGCTTGATAAAGTGCCTCATTTCCCATCAGGTATTTCACCTTTTCGGGGTCGCCCGAAGAGCACATACGCCAAATGAGGATGCCACAAATCAGGCACAAAAGAAGCGAAATACTCCACTTGACCACGCGCAAAAAAACGCGCATATTATGTCCGTTTGACATAGTCTCCTCCTTACTTTTGTAGCAGTTTGCCAAGGTGCGCCTCAAGCGCGACTCCCATACGCACAGGGGTGTCGATCTTTGCCGACTCGGTAATGAGCAGAACAATAAAATCTGCCGCGCGTGTGCAGGCGGTCTCAAAATCATCCCCTTGCATCAGGGCACCGAGCAAAACAGAAGCAAAAATATCACCTGTGCCGGGATAGGAAATATCCTGACACGCACGCTTGACCCAAAAGATGCACCCGTCGGTGTCTCTGCCCGCGTTGGCAACGATGCCACCCGTAAGGCCGATACCCGTCACCACGATTTTGCCGTGGCAAATGTGGGAGAGCTTTTCGAGCAAAGTTAGCACAAACGCTTCGGCTTCATCCTCGGAAAGCACAGCGGTATCTTGATACGGCGTGTCGGTCAGAAAGCAGGCCTCGGTAAGATTTGGGGTAAGCACTTGTGCGTGTGTGCTGAGCTCGCGTATACCGTTGGCAAGTGCCTTGGTGTATGTAGCGTAGAGAACACCGTCGTCGCCCATCACGGGGTCAACGAGGATGAGGGGGGCTTTGCCTGTTTCGTCAGGTGTTTTTCCAAAACGCTCAATAAATTCGCGCACCGTAGAAATCTGCTCAACGCTACCAAGAAAGCCCGTGTAGATAGAACCAAAGGTCATAGAGAGGCGGTCAAAATGTGCCGAGATATGATGCATATCCGCAGTCAGATCGCGGAAATACAGCCCCTCAAAGCCACCTGTATGGCTGGAGAGGAGCGCGGTGGGAAGCGGAATGGTCTGATACCCCATAACCGACAAGGTAGGGATAACAACCGTGAGCGCGCATCTGCCCACGCAGGAAAAATCGTGTATTGCGGCAATGCGCCGCGGCGGTAAATGTTGCATATATCTTCCTTCTTTTTCGCAAATTGCGAAAGGATTTTGGGTTCAGTTTCTCAATTTTTAAGACGGTCGAGCGCGTTTTGCAGAATGATCTGCGCCGAGAGCGTGTCGATCACACCCTTGCGCTTTTGTCCTCTTGTATTCGTTTCGTTGAGATAACGCGAGGCACTCATAGTGGTCATACGCTCGTCCATCATCGCAACGGGAATGTCGACAAGACGCTCGCGCAAAAGGTCGGCAAACTCGCGGCAACGGTCGGCACGAAAGCCCTCGGAGCCATCCATATTCTTGGGAAGTCCCACAACAATGGCAGAAACATTCTGCTCGCGTGCGACCTCGGCAACCTTATCGGCAGTCTTGACGATGCCACCCGGGCTGACATATCCGATGCCCGATGCCAAAAAGCGGCTCGTGTCAGACACGGCAAGTCCCGTTCTCGTGTCGCCAAAATCAACGCCGAGAATACGTCCTTTTGTCTCTTTGAGGTCTAAAATCGTTACTTCTTGCATAGTGTTTTCCTCTTATGCGTTGGGGGCGGAAAGCAGGTCGCCAACGGCAATTTTGCGACCGTTGATAAAGTCAGCCGCCGCCATTCTCTTTTTGCCCTCGGGGAGAACCGACAAAACAGCGATAGAACCAACACCGCAAGCAACCTCGATTTTGCCGCCTGTAAGAGACAGAACCGTTCCCGCAGGTGCGAGTGTTCCCTCGCGCTTGGCGATCTCGGTTGCCGTCACCTTGAGCATTTTTCCGTCAGGCGTATAGGTGAATGCGAGCGGAATGGGAGACAAACCGCGAATTTGGTTGTGCACCTCGTTTGCGCTCTTTGTAAAGTCAATGAGACAATCGCTCTTTTCGATCTTGGCGGCATAAGTGGCAAGGCTATCGTCTTGCTTTGTGCGCGTGAGCGTTCCCGCGCGGAGTTCTTTCAGCGTTTCAAGAAGCGTGTTCGCTCCACATTCGCCGAGCTTGTCGTGCATCGTTTCAAAGTTGTCGTTCTCTTGGATGGCGACCTTGCTAATAAGCAAAATATCGCCTGTGTCGATACCATCAGCCATCATTTGAGTGGTAATACCCGTTTCGCGTTGTCCTTCCATAATGGCGCGCTGCATAGGCGCCGCTCCGCGATAAGTGGGCAGAATAGAACCGTGCACGTTGATACAGCCGTACTTGGGGAATTCCAGCACGTTTGACGGCAATATCTTGCCATAGGCTACGACGATGATGAGGTCGGGAGAGAGTTCTTCCAAAAGCTCTGCAAACTCCTCACCGCGCAAGGTATTGGGTTGGTAAACGGGGATGCCCACCTCGGTCGCATACACTTTTACGGGAGGCGGTGTGAGGGTATATCCCCTGCCCTTGGGCTTGTCGGGTTGGGTGACAACACCAATGATGTTCTCCCCTGCTTCAACAAGCGCGCGCAAAGAAAACAGCGCAAAATCAGGCGTGCCCATAAACAGGATCTTCATACTCATTCACGGATCTCCTCGATCATTTCGTCAATAAAGAGCTTGCCGTCGAGATGGTCGATCTCGTGGCAGAAAGCACGTGCCAAAAGGCCGCTACCGCTGACCTCAAACTCCTCACCCTTGCGGTTGAAGGCGCGCACGGTAACGTGCATGGGGCGTTTGGTGATACCCCAGCGACCGGGCAGAGAGAGACACCCCTCTTGCCCCTGCTGTTCGCCGGCAAAAGCGACGATGCGGGGGTTGATGAGTTCATATACTTCCCCCTCTTCCACCTCAACGATGACGATGCGGCGAAGCACTCCTACCTGCGGTGCAGCAAGACCGACACCGTCGGCGGCGTGCATCGTTTCCAGCATATCATCAAGAAGCGTGATGATTCGGGGGGTGATTTTATCAACGGGACGGCAGACCTTGCGCAAAGTTTCGTCGCCGTGCTTTACAATTTTGAGTTTTGCCATAACAGTATCCTCACTTTAGAGATTTGACGGATTGAGATCGATGCTCAGCGTCACCTTTTTGCTCACTCTCTGACCAAAGGTCGAGAGGAGCTCTGCCAGCATCGAGAGCGTGCGGCGCGTCAGCTTGCACTTGAGCACCATACGCATACGGTATTTATTATCCACCCGATAAACGGGGGCTTCAAAGGGGCCAAAGGTAACCAATGTAACGTCCTTGTAGTCCCCCTCTGCCATCTCCTTTATCATTTGCGCCATCATTGTGGTGGCGCGGAGCAGCTCGGTCTCATAAGAGCCCGTAACGGTCAGGAGAGCGATGTCGCAGAATGGCGGGAAGGTCAAGAGCTTACGCAAACGGATCTCGCGCTCATAAAAGCTTTCGTAGTCTTGCGCGCAAGCAAGGCGAATGACCTCGCTATCGGGATTGTTTGTTTGAATGACAGCCATTCCCTCTTTGTCGGCGCGTCCCGCGCGACCGATGACCTGCGTCAGCATTGCGAAGGTTCGCTCTGCGGCACGGTAGTCGTCAAGGTAGAGAGAGGCATCTGCCAAAAGAACACCCACGAGGGTAACGTCGGGGAAATCGTGCCCTTTTGTTACCATTTGCGTGCCGAGAAGCACATCCGCTTCGTGTGCACGAAAACGCCCAAGCAGTTCATCATAGGCAAATTTTGTGGTGGTCGTGTCGGTATCCATTCGCAGGATGTTAGCCTTTGGAAGAAGCGTTTGGAGTTCTTCCTCAACGCGCTGTGTGCCAAAGCCCATGCGGGCAAGATGCTCGGAGTGACAGCTCGGGCACTCCTTGGGAAGCGGCATACGGTGGCCGCACCAATGGCAAACAAGGTCGCCCTCGTGCCACGTGCCGCGGCGCGTGTGGTAGGTCATTGCCACCGAGCAGGATGGGCAGGTGACTGCCTCACCGCAGGAGCGACAGCTGACAAAATGATTATATCCGCGGCGGTTGATAAAAAGCACTGCTTGCTCGCGCGCATTTGTCACGCGGCAGAGTTCCCCCATCAATTCTTCGCCAAGCGGAGAAAGACTTCCACCCTGCACCTCACCGCGCATATCGGCAACCTTTACCAGGGGCAGCTTTGCACCACCAAAGCGGTGCTTGAGCGTAATGAGCGTATAGGTTCCCTCTTTTGCCTTTTGATAGCTCTCAAGCGACGGTGTTGCCGAGGAAAGAAGCATCAAAGCCTTGTTGTGTGCACAACGGTAGCGCGCAATGTCGCGCGTGTGATATTTCGGGTTTTGGTCGGATTTATATGTGTGTTCTTGTTCTTCGTCGATGATGATAGCACCCAAATTCTTAACGGGCGAAAAAACCGCCGAGCGTGTTCCAATGACAACATCGGCACGTCCGTCGCGAATACGGCAGTAAGCATCGTAACGCTCCCCTGCTGAGAGTCCCGAGTGAATGACCGCCACGCGCTCTCCATAACGGGCGCAGAAGATAGCCACCGATTGCGGGGTGAGTGCAATTTCGGGTAAAAGGACGATCACACCGCGACCGTCATCAAGAAGTTTATCAATGAGAGTCAACATTACGCAGGTCTTTCCGCTTCCCGTAACACCGTGGAGCAGTGCCGCTTTTGCTTCCCCCGAATCGACAAGCGCGGAAAGCGTCCTCATTGCCGCCGATTGCTCGTCGTTCAGATGTATGGGTGTTCTACCCAAATATTTTGCGTTTACGTAAGGATTGCGCTCTTGGCGTAGCTGCAGAGTTGTAACGATCCCCTTGCTCAAAAGTGTTTTGAGTGGTGTGTCAGTCACACCTGCGCGCTCCTTTATCTCGGTAGCAGTCATAGGCAGCTCGCTTTCCAAAATGGAAGAGAGTGCCTTTTTTTGTGCCTCGGACGTCAGCTTGATCTCTTTGATGATTTCCCCGTCGATGAGTGCATAAGCATCCTCGGTGGGGATGGCTACCTGCCAAACACGCTCGAGCTTTTCGCCTTTGGCTTCCCGGAGAACACTTTCCTTTTTGGCAATGCCGAGTGTTACAAGGTGCTTGAGCTTGATCTCAACGCCCACGCCAAAACGGTGGCGCAGAGCATCGAGAGATATTTCCCCGTTCTCGCGAAGGTATTCATATACAAACAAATCCGACGATGGTACGTCGTCGGAGGGGTTGGATATGTGTTCCTCGGACAAAGTATACGTAGTGACAAGACGAGAGAGCGAGGACGCGGGAATCATTGCCCTGACAGCATCACCCGTAGTACATAGGGTGCGAAGCTTCATAAAGGAACAAAGGCCCAACATCTCCTCACTCAAAAACATCTCCTCGGGACACACGGAAAGAATAGACTTTGCCTCTTTGTAGGCAGAACTATCCTTCAATTCCGTAACAAGTGCCAACCTGCGTTGATTAACTGTGCCAAACGGAACCGTGACGAACGAGCCGGCAGAAATTTCCCCTGCCAGCTCTTCGGGAATCACATAATCGTATACTCCGTCAATTGAGAACGGATTGTCGAGTAGGCATACGCCCGCATATCGGCTCAAGTGTATCTCCTACTTACTCAGCATCGGACAAAAAGTCCTCTGCTTGTTCATCAGCCACTGCTTCTTGTGTCTCTTCTTCAGCTTCGGTGGCTTCGTTTGCGTTCATATCGATCACATACTCGCCGGCATACAGACGGTTAACGGCTACGTGAACAGCCTTTTCGTCGCGCAGCTCGCGGTCGATCATAGTATTCAAAGGACGGTCGGTCTCCTTGTTACCGGTGATGGACTTTTCGGCAGCATCATGCTGACGAACGTACTCCTCGGTGATAAGACGCGCGCACTTTGCGGTGGCAAGTGCCAGCTCGTAGCGGTTGTATTCGCCCTTCGTCAATTCTTCAATGGTAGGGTGTAGCATAATTTTATCTCCTTGCTTGTGCAAAATTTGCGTTTGATGTATTAAGCCTCAAAATAGGTAGAGGGAACCTCAAGGTGGCGCTTGACCGCCCACTTTTCTGCGTGAACGATGTCTTGAATATCGTCAGCACATTTATCAACGGTTTCGTTGACAACAAAATAATCGTATCTGTCAAAATAGGTCATTTCCTCATAAGTCTGCTTCAGGCGCCCCGCAATGACCTCGTCGGTCTCGGTTCCGCGAGAGCGTAGTCTTCTCTCCTGTTCGGAGAAAGAGGGCGGCAGCAGCATAATAAGAACTGCCTCAGGATATTGGCGCTTGATGTTCATCGCACCCTCAACCTCGATTTCAAGAAGCAGGTTGCGTCCCGACTCGACAACTCGCAAAGCCTCACGCAGAGGGGTGCCGTAGTAGTTGCCGTTGTATATGGCGTGCTCCAGCATATCGCCGTTTTTGATCTTTTCTTCAAATTGCTCACGGGTGACGAACCAGTAGTCCACACCGTTCACCTCTCCCGCTCTGGGGGGACGCGTGGTGGCAGATACCGAATAAGCAAAATTCTCACGGCGCATCAGCTCCTCGCGCACCGTGCTCTTTCCGCTACCCGAGGGCGCGGAGATAACAATCAACAATCCTTTTTGCATCGTCCGTCTCCTTTTAGTTGTCGCTTTCCGCATCGAGAGTATCCTCATCAGCGGTGTTGTTTTCCAAGCGGTTGGCAATGGTTTCGGGTTGCAGAGCCGACAGAACGACGTGCTCCGAATCGGTAATGATAATGGCGCGTGTGCGACGACCGCAGGTGACGTCAATGGCTCTGCCATCGTCCTTTGCATCCTGCACAAGGCGTTTCATAGGCGCGGAATCGGGGCTTGCGAGAATGGTGATGCGCTCGGCTGCCACCATATTGCCAAAGCCGACGTTAATAAATCTCATCTTTTGCCACTCCTTTGGAATTACTCCAGATTCTGTATCTGCTCGCGGATCTTTTCAAGCTCGCACTTGACGTCCACCACCAGATGCGCAATTTGTGCATCGGAGCATTTGGAGCCTGTGGTGTTGATCTCGCGGTTCATTTCTTGCATCAAAAAATCGAGCTTTCGACCGACAGGCTCACCCGAGGAAAGGATCTCCTCAAATGCGCCAAAGTGTGTGCGCAAACGAACCATTTCTTCGTCAACAGCAACCTTGTCGGCGTGAATGGCACACTCGGTCAAAAGGCGATTTTCATCGGGCGTGATCTGATTATCGTTGAGCGCCTCGCGGATTCTCTCGGCAAGTCTTTCACGATAAGTAGAAACATCAGCCTCGGAAAGCTCTTCAATGCGTGCGGTTGCCGTCTTGATGTTCTGCATTTTGCCTCGCAGATCTTCGGCAAGTCGCTCACCCTCGCGCTCGCGAACAGAAAGGAATGTATCGACAGCCTTTGCAAGAACCGTCAAAACTCTTTCCCAATCGCGCTCAATGTCCTCTTCGGGCTTTTTGATTTGGAAGATATCGTGATTGCGCGCAACCGTCATTACAGAGATGTCATCGCGCAAGCCGTATTTGTCGCGCAGAGTGTAAAGAGCCTCAAGATACCCTTGCAAGTACCCTTCGTCAGCCGTGATCTGCACACTGCCCGAATCCATCACTTCCACCGAGATCCAAACGTCCACCTTTCCGCGCGTCACACCGCGGCTCATCAGGTAGGGCTTGATGCGCTCCTCGAGATATCCGTAGGCGCGGCTGATCTTGGCGGTACAATCCAAAAAGCGGCTGTTGACCGACTTGATCTCAACCGTAATATCCAAACCCTCTACCGTCGCACGGCAGCGGCCGAATCCTGTCATACTGCGGATCATACCAAAACTCCTTTCCAAAAAAGCCTATACATTATTATTTTACCGCATTTCAAAATAAAAGTCAACCCTTTTTGAAAGTTTTATATATGAAATATATAAATTTGCGATGTGGGATGCGTTATTGTGGGGAGACCTTTTTGCAAAAAGGTCTCCCCACACCCCTCCCAAAAACTCTCGCACAAAGGGGTCTATAAAAACAAGTCGTTAGTGTGCTAACAGACAGTTGACGCGCGCCATACGACGCGCTTTGCTGTCGCGAGCGCGTGGGCACCACCGAGACCCCACGCGCTAGGAAAGTTGTTTGCGTACAAAAAACCAAAGGAATAGCAAATGCGCTATCCCTTTGTGTCTATCTGTATCTTCAAATCCCTTTTTGTGCAAAAGCTTGTAGGTATAGCCCCATTAGTCACACAGCTTACCACGATGAAAACGCAAGAAATGAACATCCTTTTCAACAGAGCGAATCACGTTGGTGTTCTCGTAGCATTGAATGCAAATTTCGCGGTTGAATCTTTCTTTTATTTTGTTCTGTGCCAAAACAAGGCTTTCCCAATTTAACAAAACAGTCTCGGGCAAAATGTAATAATAGCGATTTTGGTTCTCGCCAATCAGCACAACACCCAACAAAGACCTTGAAAACGACTGTCTTCCTTGCGAGACAAGAAGAAATTTCACCTTTGGATTTTTCAAGTTTACATCGTAAAACTTTTGCGTATTTTGAATGCTTGCATATTGTTTATGTATGCTCTTACGTTTCATAGCACCGCTCAATAATACGGCAGCAGGCACGAAGAAAACGAGCGATATAATGAGCATAGGTAACGGAGATGCTTTTCCAAAAGCGAACACTGCAAGTATCAATCCCGGAATAGCAGAAACACACGCCAAAACAATATGTTTGATGATTTCTTTGCGAATGATTTTCAATTCTCTTTCAAATACCGTCATATCAAAACGCTCCTTTCGGTCGGTTTTTCTCATTATAACAGAAATCTTGATAGATTGCAAGATAAAAATACAAACTTGCACAGCGTATTGCCCATTTTCTGTTGCAATCCCATATATTTCATGATATAATAGAACTGCGACCCCAAATTAAAAAACCGAAAGGAGCTCCCCCTATGAAATTGAAAGCAAAGTCCCTCGTTATCATTTCTTTGATCGTATGCCTGATCAGTTCTCTTGGAGCGTGCATCTTCCAATCCGACTTTGGGCGGGTGGAATATCACGATATGACATTTGTAACAAACAGCGGCCACGAGCTCGACGCCCTCTTGCTCGTTCCCGAAACAGCCACTCCGGAAAACAAAGCCCCCGCCATCGTAGTCAGCCACGGTTGGTACAACAACCGCGAGATGCAGGACCTCAACTACGTTGAGTATGCCCGCCGCGGATACGTTGTGCTCGCCATTAGTATGTACGGCCACGGCGACTCGGAAGCAATCGAATCAAACACCTGGTGGGATGACGAAAACAACGCCAACGGACTTTACGACGGCGTAAAGTACGTTGCCTCTCTCCCCTTTGTTGATACGACCAAAATCGGCGTAACCGGACACTCCAACGGTGCTCTTGCCTGCCGCGAGGCCGTATTACAAGACAGTGAAGGTCTCATTGCCGCCGCTCTGCTCGTTTCCAACGATGCAGTGTATTATGATGAGGACGGCAACTTCTACAACCAATTCGGCACAAGAGATGCCGCCATCGTTGCTTGTCAATACGACGAATTCTTCCACCGTGTGGACGGTAACCCGCCCCGTGAATACATCGATCAAGTTACCGCGCAATCCTTCCTGCACTTCGGTGTTGACCCCACGGGGCTTGAAAAGCGCACCGCAGGTGAGTTCTACGCGCAAAAAATAGATGGTGAAACCGCCATTCGCGCAATCTACAATCCCGCAATTACGCACCCATGGGCGCATTTTTCGGGTGACGTTGTCAGCTTTAGCACCGATTTCTTTTACCGTGCGTTAGGTGCTCCCATCTCCTTGGAGCATACCAATCAGATTTGGCAATTCAAGGCGGCATTCAATGCTTTGGGCATTGTTGGCTTCTTTATGTTTGTGGTCGCCGCTACCTTTGCCCTCTTGAACCTGCCCTACTTTGCCGTCCTGAAGGCAGAGGCTCCCGTTACCCCTTGGCCGGCGCTTGAGGATGTTGCTAAAAAGAAGGCTCGCCGTAGAAGCTTCTGGGGTGCAGTATGGAGCATTCCCTTCTACTTTATTGGCTTTATTATCGGCTTTGTCGGCTCTATGCTAATTGCTATCTGGAACCAAGGCGGCTCCTTTGCAATCGGTGCGTGGTCGCTGCTTTGCGGTCTGTTTACCATAGGCACCATTCGCAAGATCAGAAAACACACCTTCATCGACCGCTATGAGAGAGGCGCGAAGCTTGGCAAGGGAATGATGTTCCGTACCATCGTTCTCGCACTTGCGGTGGTCACTTCGGCATTCCTCTTGGTATTCCTGTCAGATTACTTCTTCTTGACCGACTACAGACTCTGGTGCTTTGCGACCATCAGAGCGTTTGAAGCAAAACATCTGGTTAAGGTTCTTTGCTTCCTGCCCTTTTGGCTTGTTTACTACATTGCAACCAGCGTATGCACAAACTGCTATACCTACACCAAACGCTCCTCTGTTCTGTCACAAATGTTCTGGGTCTTCATCGGCCCTGCAACGATGATCGCGATCCAATACACCAAGTTCTTTATTACGGGCAAGATGGTGCTGGACCCCATTACCGGCATTATGGGCATTTGGCTCTTCCCCATCGTAGTGATTCTTCCCTTGTCGGTTCTCATCAGCCACACCATTTACAAGAAAACGAAAAACCCCTACATCGGCGGTATCATTATGGCGATTACGGCTTGTATACTAACCGTAACGAACACATTGACCGGCTGATAAAGCCCAACCGCCCCAAGAAGCCACGCGGCTTCTTGGGGCGGTTTTCCTATCCGAATTTGTCTGACGTTCCGTCTGTTTGTGAACCGACGGCTTCTCCTTCCCTTTTGTGCAAAAGTTTTTGAAGGAGGTGCAGGGGGGGAACTTTTTGGAAAAAAGTTCCCCCCCTGCATTCTCTTTCAATTACTGTCACAGTCTAATTTCATCGCTAACAGATTGCGGTGTTTTTGAGCAATTTTAAGCATTTCAGGTCTAATTTATTCGCTAACAAGATTTGTTTTTCTGAAAATGCGTTATTTTTAGGTTTAATTTAATCGCTAACAAGTTTATAAAGCATAAAAACGGATGTTTTTGTCTTTGTTAGAAACTTGCCCCTTCAATGTTAACTTACATCTATTTTTGAAACAAGACTTTTTATCTTGAAAACTTTTCCTTTTTACAAAGAACCCCCGAAGCGCAAAATTTGCCTCGGGGGTCTGTTGACTTATCAAACAATTTTAACTTTCGTAAAAATTGACATTCTACTGATATCAACTAACCTATGTAAGTCGTTCAAGCTCAATATGCCTCAATCACTTACTGATATTTGACAATATCATAGGATCCTTGATCTTATCATCCTCTGCAAACAAAAGAACCTTGGATATGATCTCGGCTGTCTTGGGATCGTCATCCACAAAAGGCAGGAATATCTTTCCTCTATGCTGTGAATGGACGGGCAGGACGGGGATCATTGCAGCACCAATCTGATGCACGACACCGCTTCCGAGGTGGATCGAATACTCTGCAAGCTTGCCGTCCACGATGGCGTGATGACCTTCTACCTTGACGTTTGCTATGCGGAACATAGGCAGAACAAAGGAAAGAATAGCCGCACGCATCTCGATTGTGGAGTGGCTTGTTTCGGGATCGACACCGCCTGCGTGCGCTACGCTGACTGCGAGATCAACGTCGCGCATGACCTCGGAGAATACGATGTCGGGAATATCCGCGATCTTGATCTCTTCACCTGTCTTTCGGTTGGTAAAGCACACCCATTCAAGCGTGGGAGCTTCAATATCCGCAGGCGAGAACCAATCGGCAAGCGCATAGATCTGCGCCACAATGTTCTCTTTGTAATAAACCTTTTGCAGACCGTCCTCAATATCCGCTACCCAACGGCGGCTCTTAAGCGCACCGACTGTTTTGGCGGGCTGTATCTGATTGCCGGCATATCTGAGAGAATGGAACATATCCATTTCTTCTGCCGTCTTGACATACAACTCGCGGAATACTTGGCGGAAGGGCTGTGCGATCTTGTTTTGAAAGAGATACTTTTGATAATCTCTCCAACAGCTCTTGCTGTAAAGATCAAACGGATGGGCGATCTTGATTTTCGCACTATCGTCAAGAGGCTGTATCGTTCCATTATCATTCACAAGTCCGTTGTCGGCAAGGAAGCCAACGGCATCGCCGCTGATCAGCACGAGATTTTTGAGCATCGGATAAACCACGGGATGCGCCGACAGTGCTGAAAGCTCACCAAAGGTAAAGATGGTGCTGTCTTCCATTGCTCTCTCAAGCATCACCCGTGTGCGTCTGTACTGCTCGGTGAGCGTTTTGACCATATCGGTAAGAGCCACAACGGTTTCATTCTTTTTCAGCTTTGCGGGAACGCTCTTGAGCGTCTTGCCGTCCTTTGCACAAACAAGACTTGCCTTGCCGTTTTCATCAAGTGTTATCTTTAAGGATACCCCCTCGATTATCTGTTCTTCAAGAAGTGCTCGGCTGTCGTCGATGACCTTGGTCTCCATACGCAAGGTGAGACGCATCGTATCGGAATATCCCGCGTTGATCGCGAGGTTGGTAAGCGCCATTTCAACAGCTTTCCCTTCGCTTGCTACACGTTGTGAACCGAACTGACGGCTTTCCTTGCGGAATCTTTGGATATAAAGATAGCGGCGGCAAATATCGTCTTCGCCCGAAAGCGGTATGAGTGCATACGCCATCAAAAGGTCTTTGTTTCGTTTGTCGGAAACGGTCTTTTCGGTCTCGTCCACACCAAATTTGCCAAGTGTCGCATCCGCATACTTTCTCGCGCGGGAATGCTTTGCACCATCGGAAATGTACTTGGCGGCATCGTAGATCAGGTCAAACTCCTTTTCTCCGATGGAATCGTATGCAGAATGGAACCAATTCACGTCAAACGCACCGAGATTCAATTCGTCCTCCGAAAGGGGCGTAAATCTTGCGATCATCGCCTTGCGCTTGTCGTCGAACCTTTCGTTCATGTGCGCCATAAAGTAGTAGCAAACCGATTCAAAGGAATCGATCTCAAGATATTTGCCAATGATCGGTATCCACTCGGGAGAGAACAATGCCGCTTCGATCAAGCGCTTGGTGGTGATCTTCTTCCCCGAAAGAGCCGCACGAAGCGTATCTACAGAATCCTCGTCGGACGGGATACAAACGGAAAGAAGGTAGGAAAGCGAGCCTTTGCGGTTACTTGCTTCGCCCCAACCGTAATATGCGGTTCTGTCAAGGGTATCGTTACCCATAGCGGACAATATCTCCGAGAGATATTTTGCTCCGTAAATGCGCGCGATGCCGTGAATTCCCTTGGTATAGGTCGCGGGGCTATCGCCACGGCTAAGCTCGGAAGCAAGAACGACGGGAATAACAGCTTCATAAATATGAGAAACGTACTCGATGATCTTTATATCCTCTGCACTCGGTTCATCCTCTTTGCCAAGGAACTCTTTCACCTTACGGGCATTGCGAATCCCCTTGTAAGAATCGTGGGCGGAGATCTGCTTCCCCTTTTCGTAGTAAGTCGATGCAATAGCAGTCACGGTCTCCATCGATTCGCGTAGGTTATCAGCATCAAGCAAGAATTCAAACAACTGAGCCTTGGTAATAATACCTTGATATGCCGCAAACAAATATGCGTTTACACCGACAAGAGGATTGCGAGAACCGTACATACTCTCATGCGGCTCGTGCAAAACACGAATACGTGAATCGCCAATGTAGTAATAGGAATTGCCGATCTTCGTTTCTTCTTTGGGAATCTTCTTGAAAGCTGCCACACAACGTTCCGCAGATGCAACAGCTAATGGGAAAGTGTTTTTCAAATCAGCATTGTTTTCACATTTCAACCATTTGTAAATTTGATACAACTGAGCGTGTGCAAGCAGGTGTGCCATTTCCAGTTGCATTGGCAATTTTTCCTGTGTTGGAGCGTGAATCATAACCATATTATCAGGTACGCACCCGATAAACCATATCGCAATTGCGGATGCAAGTTGTGAGAGCTCTTCCTTCGGCACACAGTCAAGCAGGTGACTGAGAATCATGGCGATAATAGCGGGATAAGGAAGATTTTCGCCACGTTCAAAGCCTGCTCCAAATACGGTTCTTATCGTCTCTGCGCAAGTCACGGAAAAGTGTGTTTTCTTTCTGTATGCTTTGAACAAAACGAGCGCACGAACAAGGCGCGCATTGGTTATTCCATTGGTCTTTTTCCATTCATCCCAGAGCTCTGCAAACACGAATTTACCGTCTTTGTCCTCAAGGTGGGGAGAATGCGGCGGTACGTTTCCAAAAAGTACAGTTTCGCCCCACGAATTTACAAACGGATCGCGTTTATGCTCATCAATCAGCTTGGAAAGCGACAGAATATCCATCGCCGCAACAGTTGCGGATTTGCAGGCAACAGGATCAGTCAATGCCGATTTGATCTTGTCAAAAAAGTTCATCCCCCTCTTTTTGCCGCGAATCAGCTCGGGCAATTTCGAGTCCGGGAAATATTCTGCAAAGGTCTTTGCACACAGCTCTGTATACTCTGCATCAAATTCGACAGGCAGGTATTTGTCCTCTGCACAGAACAGCTTGACTGCCTCCGTTTTCGTTTCCGCTTTTGCGGGAACAAGAGAATCAAGCAAGATCTTTTCCTTTGAGGGAAGATCATCGGCTTTTGCTCTTTGGGAAAGAATACTTGCAAAGGACTCTGTGATTTTGTGGCGTTTTGCATCCTTTTTGAGCTGCAACAGCATATCAAGTCCGCCAAGGCGCACTTCTTCCTTGCTGTTTTCAAGCAGTCGACCGATGCACGCGGTGAGTTCGGAATCATTTTGCCGGAGCAAAAGCTCTATTACGTTTTTACGAATATCTGCACCCTTAAAACGCAAATATTCCTCGATAGAGTGATATTCATCAGCCGACAATTTCATTTGGGACACAATCGTGTAAGCTGATTTGCGAGTGTATGTTTCTCTATCAACAAGACCTTCCAACACGGTTTTACGCTGGAGCGGTGTTTTGGGATTGTGCAGCAGGGCGTAAAAATAAGTTTGCCTTTGATTGGAATCACATTCTTTGATCAAGCCGCAGGCTTCATCAATTTTTTCATTATCCCCCAACAAAGCCGTCAAGGTGCAAAGAAGTTCGGCAAAATCACTCTTGGCAATTTTGGCTTCATACCACGGAAAAACACAGGGGGAGAATGTTTTGGTTTTGCCGGAGAAAGCAGAATACAGCTCTTTGATAAGCTGATAATGCTCGTGTATTTCAGCCTTACTATCAAACCAAGTGTTGTATTCGATAGGCTGCTCGTTTCTTATGGCATTCCACAAGGCAGACACTCGTGTGGGCATAAAGCAAGGAAGCCATACTGCAAGAACCTCGTCCTTATCGTAGTGCTTCTTCAGCACGATCTTTGCGATCTGATTGGATAGATACGGCAGATCGAGATTTGCCACAAAATAGCCTGCTACAAGTAACTGATGTATTGAGCCGTTGTTTGCAATCTGAACGATTTTTTGAATGGCATCGTCAATATCATCGAGACCGTAGCTCCAAAGAGCAATATAGATCTTCATCGCATCCTCGGATGCAAGGTGTTTCTTTCGTGCGTTTTCGTCTTCAAGACAATCAATGATCAGACGAACGCTCTTTTCGCTGACGCGGTCAAGATCGCGCGCTTCTTCCGTCAAGATACCAAGCCAAGTTCCCACAGCGCGCTTAACCGATGAAAAACGGATCAAATTGTCCTCGGCAATTACCTTTAATATGGTGAGAAAACAGGCTTTTGTGCCGTAATCGGCATTTTCGCAGATGACTTGGCGGAGACCTTCTTGCAGTCTTGCCGCAAGAAGCAGCTTGCCCAGAAGCTCATGAAAATCACTTCTGTGGCTGAAAACCACACCGCGAATAAGCTCGTTTGTCATCATTCCCGAACCGTTTTCCTCGGTCAGGATTCGACGAACGGCTTCTTCTACTTTACTGTTATGATGATCAAGTGCGTATGCTACCTGCCATCCCGTATATCCGCATCCGCGCCAAGCATAGCCGTCAAGATAAGCCTTGGCCTGTTCGGATACTTCTCCGGTGATAATTTTGTCGAGGGGCTCGTCGACTACATTCATATTGGCATTGCCATATTGACGGATCATATACGCAAGCTTCGATGCGTATGCGCCGTTCCCTTTTGCCCTGAACGATCTTCTGCTGTAAGAATCCGAATAAGGATATTCTTGCAGTCTGTCCGCAAAATACAAAATAACGTCCTTTTCACGGCTTGGAATTGCAAAATCAAAGAGCCATCCCAATTTTTTGGATACGTATTCCGAAGGAACGGTACTCGGATTTCTCATTGCCGTTACGAGATTCGAATAGATGGTCTGGTCAAGGAATTGTCCTTGATTTTTGAAAAAATCATACTGCCCCTTGCTTAGCTTTTCTTTCAGCAATTCCTCGCGCTTGCGAAATTTTTCCGCATAAGCTTCCGCGAGCTTTTTCTTTTTCATCATTGCTTCGTATTTTTCCGAAACATTATCCGCCATTGGGGTCCCTCCTTTACCACATTCTGCCCGAGAGCATTGTAAGTCTTACGAACGTAAAGACATCGCCTTCGGATATTTCGATTTCGGCATCAAGATCGGTAATTTCATTCGTCCCCTTGAACACGCGCACAAGTCCGTCCGTCACCGCATCTATCGCAGTTTGAATAGCTTTTTCTTCGTCTATTTTGTTTTCATTGTAATGCACACCAAACGCAAATTTGCCGATCTCGCGCATCCCGTCAAGCTGCTCATCGGTAAGCGGTGCGGGGTTGTTCGCATTGTTTGCGCGTGTCTTGTATGCATCAACGCAAGATCTTACCGATTCTTCGATCAACTCACGAAACGTGCGCGGTGTCTTACCGAGTAAGAACGGATATTCTTTTACTTTTCTTGCTACGTTTCCCATGTGCTTTAGGGCAACGTATATTTGAATGCTTTTGTTAGGCATAAAAATTCTCCAATACAAGCTTTATATGGTCTATTATATCATATATTCAATCGTTTTTCAATATTTTTTAATATATGACAGAACAGAGCAACACGAAAAAGAAATTACGAAGGATAAAATAATCCGTAACATTCAAAACACTTTACAGATAACCGATAAATCACACGATTTCAAAGAAATTGAGCCTGCGGTCGATACGGTTTTAAAAGCAAAAGGACGGAACTCCAATTTTGGAGTCCCGTCCTTCTGCTTTGGTATTTTCTTGTTAGCGATTAAATTGTACTTGTTAGCGATTAAATTAAACATCGCATTTTTTAACCCAATCTTGTTAGCGATTAAATTAGACTTGTTAGCAATGAAATTAGACCTTGACAATTACTTCTTTTGTGCTTCCAATTCACGGCGGCGGCGCATCATTTCCTTCATACGGAGTTCGGTATTGAGGATCTTTTTGCGCAGACGGATGGACTTGGGTGTGACCTCGATGAGGTCGTCATCGGTGATATATTCGATTGCTTCTTCCAAGGTGAAAATCTTGGCAGGAGTCAAGAGAAGCTTTTCGTCCGCACCCGCAGAACGGATGGCGGTGAGTTGCTTCTTTTTGCAAGGATTGACGGCAATGTCATCGTTTTTCGGGTTTTCACCAACGATCATTCCCTCATAAACCTGCGTTTGCGGACCAACAAAGAGCTGCCCGCGCTCCTGGGTGTTGTAGAGACCGTAACGGGTGGTCTCACCTGCCTCGGACGCGATGAGAGAGCCTGTGAACTTCATGGTGATCTCTCCGCGATAAGGTGCGTAACCATCGAAGATGGTGTTGATAACACCTTCGCCGTGGGTAGCGGTGAGGAACTCGGAACGGTAGCCAAACAGACAACGAGACGGAATAGAATATTCGATACGTGTGCGGCTTCCGACAGGGTTCATCGAGAGCAGGTCGCCCTTGCGTTGGGAGAGCTTTTCAACAACAACGCCAACGTAATCCATAGGAACGTCAAGCGTTACGCGCTCCATAGGCTCGCACTTTTTGCCGTCGATTTCCTTGTAAAGCACACGGGGATTGGAGCAAGCAAGCTCAAAGCCCTCGCGGCGCATGGTTTCAAGAAGGATAGAAAGGTGCATTTCACCTCTGCCCGCAACGCGGAACTCGTCGGTGGTGTCACCGTCGGATACGCGCAAGGAAACATCCTTGAGCAGCTCGCGGTAGAGTCTGTCGCGCAGCTGACGGGAAGTAACAAACTTACCCTCCTTGCCCGCCAAGGGGCTGTTGTTGACCATAAAGGTCATCTCCATTGTGGGTTCGGAGACCTTAACGAACTCCAAAGGCTCGGGATGGGCAACGGTGGTCAATGTGTCGCCAATGGTGATGTCGCCCGCACCGGAGAAGCAGACGATGTCGCCAACGGTAGCTCTTTCAACAGGCTGACGAACAAGACCGTCAATTTGGTAAAGAGAGACAACCTTGGTCTTTTTAATGGCGCCGGGGGTGTGATAGTTGCAGATGGCAACCTCTTGACCTACACGAATGTTTCCGCGCTCGATGCGTCCGATACCGATACGTCCAACGTAATCGTTGTAGTCGATGGAGGAAACGAGCAGCTGAAGATCACCCGTCTCATCTCCCTCGGGAGCAGGCATATAGTTGACGATCTTTTCAAACAGAGGAGTCAGGTCAACGCCCTCTTCGAGGGGATCCTCGGTAGCAGTACCTGCACGACCCGAGCAGTACATCATCGGGCTGTCGAGCTGTTCGTCGTTTGCGCCAAGGTCCATCAAGAGTTCGAGAATTTCGTCCTCAACCTCGCCAAGACGGGCATCGGGCTTGTCTATTTTGTTGATGCAAACGATAACGCGGTGGTTCAACTCCAACGCCTTTTGCAAAACGAAGCGTGTTTGGGGCATAGGTCCCTCGGCAGCGTCAACCAAAAGGATAACACCGTTTACCATCTTCAAAATTCTCTCAACCTCGCCACCAAAGTCGGCGTGGCCGGGGGTATCGATGATGTTGATCTTAATATCCTTATAGTGAACGGCGGTGTTCTTTGCCAAAATGGTAATGCCGCGCTCTTTTTCAAGGTCGCCGGAGTCCATAACGCGAACAACGGTCTCTTGATTTTCGCGGTAGATGCCGCCCTGCTTGAGGAGCCCGTCTACCAATGTCGTTTTACCGTGGTCAACGTGCGCGATAATTGCCACGTTTCTCAAATCTTCTCTGATCACTTTTCCAATTCTCCATATTCGTCCAAATTTTTTTCAAAACATACCAAATACATATTATACCACAAAAAACGACGTATGAAAAGCCCTATATCAAACATTTTTTTGAAAAATGTGATAATTTGTTTTGTAGGAGTTGACAAAAAGGCGCGAATGAGAAAGCCTCCCTTGTGTAAAGGGAGGTGCCGAGTGTATACGAGGCGGAGGGATTTTTAAAAACAAAATTCTTTTAAGACAATCCCTCAGTCCCTTGTCGCTTGCGACATTTTACAGCATCCCTTTACACAAGGGAGCCTATCGTTAGTCACTGCAAACAATAAAAAAGCCCGAGGATTTTGTCCTCGGGCGGGTTGTTATTTGGTGATTGCTTTTTCTACAAGCTCTGCAATTTTATCGGTAACGTAGCTGAGAGCTGCAACCTTGTCTTGTGTTTCCATATTGGATTCCTTTATCATTGCCATATTGTTATCAAATGCCGATTTTACCAAATTAACTTTTTTGGTTTCCTCGTTTTGAATGTCATTGTACATCTTTTCATACATTTCAAGCATCTTGAGAAGTGTCAGCTCTCTCGTATAAAAAACATTGCAAATTTCGGAAATTTGCTCACCGGAATCCTCAACGTTTTCACTCTCGAACGTTGAAAGCGCATCCCCAAGGCGATGCAAAGATGTTTGACTGTTTTCGGTAAGCTGCTTTTGCAGAATGGTAATCTGTGTGAAGATTTCCTTTGCGGTCAATTCGTTTGTATTATTAGACACTTTTTCTTCCTCCAAAATTTTATCCGGAGGACACGCAAGGCATATTTTGTTTTCGTCTACGAAGCGTGCCCTGCCGTTTTTTACAAGACCTTTTGCCCGTTTTGGATAGGTCGCCTCATATTCATTTCCTTGCTCATCTACTACAATAATGTTTTTTTCGATGGGTGTCACCCCCTTATAGTGATATGCAATTATTTTGTGATGCCGTTTTTTGTTATGGGTGCCGTCCCCCTCACAAATTTATTGTAACACATAATGGATGGATTGTCAATAGGTTTTTGCTTTTTGAATATCAACTGATAGTTGACTGTACCTAACGCCGCCAAGGGCGGCTACACCTCATCTGGCTCATTTTACTCGCCCCCCTCTCGGAGGGAGGCTTTGGTTAGTTTCACCGTAACAATAAGAAAGCCCGAGGATTTTGTCCTCGGGCGGGGGGTATTCGATGATTACTTTTTGTGCGATAATTTCCCGCGCAATCGATTTATTACCAAAGCGTCGGCACACCATCTACATAGTGCCAAGCAAGAACATTGCTTTCGGGTTCTTCAGGAGAATAGATTGCAAAATTGTCGATTTCCTCATACCCAACAGAGGACGTGCTTTGAGAAAAAATAACAAATTCATACTCATCAGGCAAACTTGCGGCAACGGCGCGCTTTATTGCATTTGTGGTTTGCAAATCAAACGCAGGAAGAACAACACCTCTATCGATACACTCACCATCATATTCAAACTCAAACATCAAACAAGATAACGACTCTGCATTGATATTGGTAACCGATGACGGAATGTGTAAATAGCGAACATATTCGCTCTGATTTACGTACACAGGCATTGCCTCTAAGAGTTCTTTATAAATGGTCAGCGTTTCTTCGGGCGCACCTGCATCACGCATCTCTTGAATAAGGTCTTCATAGCACTGTTTTGCTACAGACAACGTAATGTCGGCCATTTTAAGTCTCAAGAAGGTGTCATCAACTTTAGACATTTTGGAAGACCAAGAAAAAATAATATTCATATATTCAAGCACTGGATATCTTTTAATCATTTCTTGAGCCATCAATGGTGACATTTTTGAAACATCGAAATGAAGGTATGCATTTATCCACCATCTGTCGACATCGCCGTTTTCCAGATCCGGATAATCTGCCTTGACCTGCGTTAAAATCTCATTTACTTGATTTTGCGTCAAGAATCGAGGCACTATGTCATTCGGAGAGGTGAGAGAGTCCCCAAAGTCAATGCCCGTAACAGTATCTCCCGTGGGGGATTGTTCGGGAATGATTATGTCAAATGCAGTCTCGTATCGATTGTTCAAATACAGCTTGCTAACATAGCAGGTTCCGTCTCCATTGGAAACGAACTCCAAAGAATACGGTTGGTTATTTGTCAGCAGCTGCTTGACCGGCTCGGGGTAAAGATCTTCTTCTGATGTTTCCTCGGGAACTTTTGTGAGTTGAACCGTAAGCTCGGTTGAGCCTGCGGCAAAGTGATATTCTGCCTCGCCGGTGTAGCCGCCAAGGGTTACCTTTACGGTGTAGTCTGCTTCGTCAATCTTAAGAATTGCAACACCGTCTGCACCGGTAAACACGGGAAGTCTGCAAAGCTCGCCAACACAAAGCTGAACGGTAGCACCTGCAAGAGGCGCGTTGTTCTCGTCCACCACGGTTACTGTGTAGGTTACAGAAGTATCGGTAGCAGTTGTTTCCTCAGGGGTTGTGATTTCGGGAGTGGTAATTTCGGGAGAGGTAGTTTCTTCGTTAGTTGTTGTTTGTGGTGTTTCATCCTTTGTGTTGCAAGCAGCCATCAATAGCATAACGCAAATGGCCAAGCAAAATAATGTTGCAATTTTAAAAATGTTTTTCATACTCTTTCTCCTTTTCACAAAATAAATTTTCACTGAATAAACATCGCATCGCCAAAGCTGAAAAATCTGTATTTTTCTTCAACTGCGGTGTGATACGCTTCCATCACCTTTTCTTTGTCATAAAACGCGGAAACGAGCATCAAAAGAGTGCTCTCGGGCAGATGGAAATTGGTGATGAGTGCGTCCACTGCCTTGAATTTGTAGCCCGGGTAGATAAAAATGCCGGTGTCACCGCTCATCGCGGGAATGGTTCCGTCCTCGCGCGCAACACTTTCGATAGTGCGGCAGGATGTCGTTCCCACGCAAATGATGCGTCCGCCTGCGGCTTTGCATTCGTTTATAATGCGTGCACCTTCTTCGGGAACCGAGAAAAATTCGGTGTGCATCACGTGGTCGGTGATGTTTTCTTCCTTAACAGGACGGAAGGTTCCCAGGCCCACGTGCAGCATTACGGGCGCGATTGCCACGCCTTTTTCGCGAATACGTGCGAGCAATTCGGGAGTAAAGTGCAGTCCCGCAGTGGGAGCCGCAGCCGAGCCTTCCTCGCGCGCGTAGACCGTTTGATAGCGGCTATTGTCCGTCAATCTTTCGGTGATGTAGGGCGGCAGGGGCATCAATCCAACAACACTCAATACATCATAGATGTTGGCATATTTTTCTTTGTCATAGGTAAAATGAATGAGACGGTTGCCTTCTTCTACAATATCCTTGACCTCACCCAAAAGCATCCCCTCGCCAAATACGAGCTTCATGCCAATGCGTGCGCGCTTGCCGGGCTTGACCAAGCACTCCCAAGTATCGAGTTCGTGTTGGCGGAGAAGAAGCAACTCGATCAGTGCCTCTTCCCTACCCTCGACGTGACCATACACACGCGCAGGGATGACCTTGGAATCGTTGATGACCAACACGTCACCCTCGTGCAGATAGTCCAGAATATCATAAAAATGACGGTGCGTGATGCTCTCCTCGGCTCTGTCAAGCACCATCAGACGCGAGGTATCGCGCTGTTCCATCGGGTGCTGCGCAATGAGCTCCTGTGGTAAATCATAGTAAAAATCCGCCGTGCGCAGGTCGGTTTCGGGCAACGCGTTTTTGATAGTTTCACTCATAAAATCTCAAAAAATCCTTCTTTTGTAAATTCGCAAATTGACACACGTTTCATATACTGTAAGTATCCGCGGTCGCATATTGATACTATTATACATCAAAATGAAAAGTTTTGCAACTGTTTTTGGGTTTTATGGGGGAACTTTTTGGAAAAAGTTCCCCCACACCCCTTCAAAAACTTCCTAACAAAATCACCAAAATAGATTCGTCAGTCTTGCAACGGACGGTCGACACGAGCGTACCGCTCGCTTTTGCTCTCGCTAGCGGCAAGGCACCGCCAAGACCCTATCCGCTCAGAGAGTTGTTTACCTATGGCAATGAAATTGAAAGGAGTTCTCCTTTATGAGCATTGAAAAACAAACCATATTCAAGGGAGTCGCAACGGCTTTAATTACCCCCTTTTATAAGGGCGAAATTGATTACGAGGCGTTGCAAAATCTAATAGAGGCGCAAATTGATGCCGGTGTTGGGGCGATTCTGCTGGCGGGAACAACCGGAGAAAGTCCTACACTTTCCCTCGACGAGCACGCTGAGCTTGTCTCCTTCGCCGCGCGGCAAATCAGAGGCAGGCTTCCACTCCTGGCGGGATGCGGTTCCAATTCCACCTCGCACGCTTGCGAATTGGCGGTGGCTGTGGCAGAGAGCGGCGCAGATGCACTCTTGGCAGTCACGCCCTACTATAATCGCACCAACGATCGCGGTATCGTAGCACACTATCACGCTTTGACGGATGCAACCGAAAAACCGCTGATTCTTTACAACGTTCCCGCGAGAACGGGCTTTTCGATGACACTCTCGCATTATCGCGAGCTTGCCGAGCACCCGAACATTGTGGCGGTGAAAGAAGCTTCACCCGACCTCTCGCTCCTTGCCTCTCTGTGCGGCGAATTGGGTACAAAGCTCGATGTTTACACAGGCAACGACCATCACACGGTCTCGGCCATACGCTTGGGTGCCTCGGGAGTGATATCGGTCTATTCCAACATAGCCCCTCGAAAGATGACAGAGATCTGTCGTCATTGTGCCACGGGAGATTGGAAGCTCGCTTATCAGCGCCAAAAGCAAGTACTTGGCAAGATGCAAGCACTGTTTTGGGAGACCAACCCCATCCCCGTTAAGCACGTAGCATCAAAAATGGGACTTTGCCACCCCGAATACCGACTCCCGCTCTGTCCTCCCGCTCCCGAGACCGCCAGACGCCTATGCGAGCTGTTCGACGTATAAAATCAGGCACATTTACTCATAAAAAATTTTTCCAACTATGATTTTTTTGCAAAAAAGCGGTTGACAAGTTGCATATTCTGTATTATAATATTGGCATAGTGGCGTGCTTTTTGCAAAATTATGCACTTATTTGCATTTTAAATTGCATTTTTGCAGCACAAAACTTGCAAAAAGCATCCAACAAGGAGGAATTGTATTATGAGCATTCAAAACGAATATTTAAAGAAGGTATTGGCTGACGTTATCGCCCGTAACCCCGGCGAGAGCGAGTTCCACCAAACCGTTAGCGAGGTTCTCGAATCCCTCGAGCCCGTTGTGGAGCAAAGCCCTATTTACATCGAGCGCGGCATCATTGATATGATGGTTGAGCCCGAAAGAATTATCAAGTTCCGCGTTCCGTGGGTAGACGACAACGGCAAGGTTCAAGTCAACCGCGGCTTCCGCGTTCAATTCAACAGCGCTATCGGTCCTTACAAGGGAGGACTCCGCTTCCACCCCTCTGTAAACGAAAGCATTATCAAGTTCCTCGGCTTTGAGCAAACCTTTAAGAACTCCCTGACAGGTCTGCCTATGGGCGGCGGTAAGGGCGGCTCCGACTTTGACCCCAAGGGCAAATCTGACGGAGAGGTTATGCGCTTCTGTCAGAGCTTTATGACAGAGCTGCAAAAGTACATCGGTCCCGATACCGACGTTCCCGCAGGCGACATCGGCGTTGGCGCACGCGAGATCGGCTACCTCTTTGGTCAATACAAGAGACTGCGCGATGAGTTCACCGGCGTTCTGACCGGCAAGGGACGCTCCTATGGCGGCTCGCTCATCCGTCCCGAAGCTACCGGCTTTGGCGCAGTTTACTACACCGCAGAAATGCTCAAGACCTACGGCGAAGAGATCAAGGGCAAGACCTTTGCGATCTCCGGCTTCGGTAACGTTGCTTGGGGTACCGTTATCAAGGTCAACGAGCTTGGCGGTAAGGTCGTTACCATCTCCGGCCCCGACGGTTACGTTTACGATAAAGACGGCATTTCCACCCAAGAGAAGGTCGACTTCCTGCTTGAAATGCGCGCATCCTGCCGCAACCGCGTAGAGGATTATGCAGATAAGTTTGGTGTTCCCTTCTTCGCAGGTCAAAAGCCTTGGGGCGAAAAGGTTGACGTTATTATGCCCTGCGCTACGCAGAACGAGGTCAACATCGACGATGCCAAGAAGATGGTCGCAAACGGCCTGAAGTACTACGTTGAGGTTTCCAATATGCCTACCACCAACGAGGCAGTTGCATATCTGCAAGCAAACGGCGTAGTTGTTGCTCCTTCTAAGGCAGTAAATGCCGGCGGCGTTGCCGTATCCGGCCTTGAAATGTCTCAAAACTCGATGCGTTACAGCTGGTCTGCAGCAGAAGTTGACGCAAAGCTGAAAGACATTATGAAGAACATTTACGACAGCTCTGTTGCAGCCGCAAAGAAGTACGGCATGGAAGGCAACCTGGTAGCAGGTGCTAACATTGCAGGATTTTTGAAGGTTGCGGACGCAATGCTCGCTTACGGTGTTGTTTAAGGAATATTCGGTTTGTGTGACAAGAAACCCTGTAATATTCAAATATTATAAGTAGATTCTGGCAAATAAGACGGTTTGAGTGAAAATTCAAGCCGTCTTTTTTTACATTTTGAGAGTTTTATCATATAATAAATCGACCATAATAATTTGTATGATACTGTACAGCGCGAAAATGTATTGACATAAACAACGAAATGTGATATAATAATAAAAACAAATAATTATAAAAGGAACCAGCTGACTGTAGAGGACGTTGGTTCCTTATGCTTTTAGAGGAAAATCCTTATGATTAGAAAGAAGAAAATTACACTCTCAACTACGCAAATCATATTGCTCAGCTTCCTTGTGACCATTCTCGTGGGAAGCGCACTTTTGGCATTACCGATCAGTTCCGCAAGCAGTGAAGCTGTTCCCTATCTTGATGCCCTCTTCACAGCAACCACCTCTACCTGCGTGACAGGGCTTGTTACACTTCCAACGGTGTCGACTTGGAGCGTGTTCGGGCAAATCGTCATATTGCTTCTAATACAGATCGGTGGGCTTGGGATCATCACCATTATGTCGGGGCTGATGCTTCTGTTGAATAGAAAAATGGGCATTGGTGACCGTTTGCTCATTCAGGATGCGTTGAATCTTAATACTATGTCAGGGCTTGCCAAGTTTGTCAAAAACGTACTGTTCGGCACACTGATCATCGAAGGAATAGGCGCAGTTCTGTATATGCTCGTGTTCATCCCCGAGTTTGGCGCAAAAGGCATCTGGATATCAGTATTCAATTCTGTTTCTGCTTTTTGCAACGCAGGTATTGACATTATTGCAGAGAACAGCCTTTGTAATTACGCCACCAACCCCTTGATCAACACCGTCACCTCCGCACTCATTATTCTCGGCGGTCTCGGCTATATCGTATGGTGGGATGTGCTTCGTGTCGTTAAGAGCCGTTCACAAAAGAATAGAAAGATATTCAGGTACCTTACCTTGCATAGCAAAATAGCAATTACAGTTACCGCAGGACTCATTCTTATCGGCGCAATTCTCATATTTATTTTTGAATATGCTAACCCATTGACCATTGGAAAGATGTCCTTATTCGATAAGATTCAAGTATCCTTCTTCCAATCTGTCACCACAAGAACGGCAGGCTTTGCTACCATTCCACAAGAAAATTTGACAAACGCCTCTGCTGCCACATCTATTATTTTGATGTTGATCGGTGGTTCACCCGTGGGAACGGCAGGCGGCATGAAAACCGTAACCATCGCCGTCCTCGTTTGCTCAGCGTTTGCTACAATTCGCAATAAAAATAACCCAACCATGTTCGGTCGTCGTATTTCCGAGGGATCGGTGAAAAAAGCAGTTGCCGTGGTCGTAACATTTCTTACGATTTGCGCCGCCGCCACCCTGCTTTTGATGGCAACGAGTAACGCATCTGCCATTGACGCAGTCTATGAAACGGTCAGCGCAACAGCAACCGTCGGTCTTTCGAGAAATCTGACGGCAACGCTTAACACATTCGGCAAGCTAATTATCATAGTAACGATGTATTTCGGCAGAGTCGGTCCGATCTCACTTGCGGTGGCACTTGGCAGTAAAAACGAGAGCCAAAACGTCATTTCCGAGCCGACGGAAGATATCAGTATAGGATAAAGGAGAAAAGCAATGAAAGCAAAGAAAACATATGCAGTTTTTGGACTTGGAAGATACGGCACTGCCGTGGCAAGAGAGCTTGTAGAGAACGGAATGGAGGTTATTGCCGTTGATACCGAACAAAGAATCGTCAACGATGCAGCCGCATATTTGCCTGTGTGTAAGTGTGCAGATGTAACCGATGCGGAGGTTATCTCGCGCCTTGGTATCGGCAATGTTGATACCGTCATTATTTGTATAGCGAGCAATCTTGAGGCGAGCGTTATGGCAGTAACGCTTTGCAAGGAGGCAGGCGTTAAGAACGTTATTGCAAAGTGCGCCAATGAAATGCATCAAAAAATATTGCTTCGTGTGGGCGCGGATCAGGTGGTTTTCCCGGAAAAGGAGTCAGGCGTACGCCTTGCCAAGAACCTACTCAGCTCAGGCTTTATTGATATGATCGCTTTGTCGAGAGATGTATCTATGGTCGAGATTGATGTGAAGAACGAGTGGTGCGGTAAAAACTTGATAGAATTAAATCTTCGTAAAAAATACGGCTTCAATATTGTCGCTATGAAAAAGGGTGAAAGGGTCAACGTAAACATCAATCCCGAACAAACGCTTGATGCAGAAACTACACTAATCGTTCTTGCAAATACGGCAAAATTGGGAAAATTGAAATAAGCCACCCAAACTCGTTAAGAGATCCCCTCGTCGCATTCGCTCCTCGGTTTTACCTCGCTCCTCGCTCGGAAAAACTTCGATTTCGCAAACCGCTTTGCGGTTTTCCGCTCAGGATGACATACAGTGAGTTTGTTGATTTATAATCGTTTGAGACACAAGCGTATGGGAGTTCCAAGCAAGCCTCACCCTACAAATGTAAATATCCCTTTTGCAACACAAACCGCACCGTCAACAGTTGACGGTGCGGTTTGTGTTTATAGATTCAAATTCACTTAAAATATATTCTCAAATATGGGCAATTCGCCATTCTTGTGCGCAGTGTCGAGCTCCTCGGGTGTATTGACAGTCCAAACGAACTTTGGCGCACCAAAGAGCTGTGTAGTGATCTTGACAGGCAAAGAATCTCTATCCACTTTGTTAAACGCAATAAAGTCCGGCTTTGCCACAACATTGAGTGCCATTGCCGTGAGCGCGATATTGAGTATCGAGTTCTTTTTCTTATCTCTGCAGACGTTGGTGTAGAGCAGGCCGCAAAAGATCTCTGGCATCTGCTTTTTCATGTTCCCTATCAACAAAGGATTGAAGGATTCAATGCAGTAAAGCCCACGGTAATTGCGAAGCATATCCGCAACCTTGGCGCAAAGCGAGGTATCAAAATTCTCTCCCTTGAGTTCAACCAAGAGAGGAACTCTGCCATCAACAAGAGACAGCACTTCCTCAAAGGTGGGAATCTTTTGATCCGATTCTCCGAGCGTAAGAGCCGTCAGCTCGTTTGCATCAAGCTCCGAGAGCTTTTTGTCGCATCCTGTCATGCGGATGAGCGTGTAGTCGTGAAAGACCATTACCGTTCCATCGCGCGAGAGTTGAACGTCAAGCTCAATGCCGTATCCTGCACGGCAGGCTGCCTCAAAAGCCGCGAGCGAATTTTCGGGCGCATCCTTGCCGTTATGAAGCCCTCTGTGCGCATAGTCGCAAAGCAGAGCCTTATTCGGCTTTGTTTTCTTGGTGGGACGAACAAGCACCAAAAGATAAATTGCTATCAGTATCACCAAAAGTGATACAATAATTCCTATCAATACCATGGCTATCAGTCAACATCGAGCTGCTCAAGCAGATCTTTCTTCTCAATTACCTTGGCGTCTCCGTGCTTTACAAAGAACATCGTAACAAAGGAGAACAGAACAAATACCGTACCAAACGCAAAGAAAACGTAGCGCATGCCGATAAGGTCATAAAGCACACCCGAAAGGATAGGCGCGATGATCTGTGCCGACATCGAAGCGGTGTAATAGTAACCCGTATACTTACCAATGTCACCGCCTCTTGCGAGCTCAACGACCATTGGGAAGGAGTTAACGTTAATGGTTGCCCAACCGATGCCCGCAAGAACAAACACGGGGTACATAATCATCTCGGGAGTATTGGGAGTGATAAAGTTGCCAATAAAGAACGCAGACGCAAGAATGATAATGCCTGCAAGAATGGTTTTTTTTCTGCCAATTTTCGAGGCGATAATTCCCACAGGGATGTAGGAAACAATCGCTGCCGCCTGCGCGATAATGAGGGTGAGGTTGAAGTCAAAGCCCAGAATATTGGTGGCATATACCGAATATTTGCTGGTGATGGAGTTGTAGCCGATGTACCAAAGAGTAACCGATGCCAAAATGAGAAGCAAAGAGGTCATCTCTCCCTTTGAGAGCTTGCGCTTTTCCTTGTCGGCATCCTCGTCGGGAGCATCTTCAAGACCGAGACGGAACGATTCTTCTTCCATCTCACGCGCCCATTTTTTCTCCTTAACCGTAAGAAGGAAGACGATAAGTCCCGCGAGCATAATGGCAACAACGGCCACAACGTAGCCCGTGTATTGCATATAATGATTTTGGGAGGTTGCAAACACGATTCCAAGTGCAAGAACAAGCATGGCTCCTGCCGTGCCGGTGAGGTTGATAATGGCATTCGCCTTGGAACGGAGCGGCTTTACAGTAACATCAGGCATAAGAGCTACCGCCGGGGAGCGGAAGG
>SVQS01000129.1 GCA_015065205.1 Oscillospiraceae bacterium | reverse complement strand
TGTAACTCTCCGCAACCGCGAGACCGAGTCGGGTGACTCGATTGTTATTGAGGGCGATAACGAGGAAATGCTGAACGCTGCTGCTGATTGTGTGGCATACCTGCACGACCTTTCTTCCAAAACCGAGGTCATCACCGAGCAATCCTTGCAGTACGCTATCGATATGATTGCGGGCGGGCAAACCAAGGAGCTTGCCGCTCTTGGGGATGCTTGTATCTGTGTAACCACACGCGGAAAACCCATCAAGCCCAAAACGCTTGGACAACAGCAATATGTTGATTCCATTCGCAAGAATACAATTGTTCTCGGTGTAGGCCCTGCGGGCACGGGTAAGACCTTCCTTGCCGTTGCCATGGCTGTCAAGGCCCTGCGGGAGAAGCAGGTGACACGTATCATTCTCACGCGTCCTGCGATCGAGGCGGGTGAAAAGCTCGGCTTTTTGCCCGGCGACCTGCAAAGCAAAATCGACCCTTATTTGCGCCCTCTCTACGATGCGCTTTACGAGATGCTGGGTGCCGAAACCTATCAGCGCCTGCAAGAGAAGGGAACGATTGAAATTGCCCCCTTGGCTTATATGAGAGGTCGCACGCTTGACGATTCCTTTATCATTCTCGACGAGGCGCAAAATGCCACCCCCGAGCAGATGAAAATGTTTCTCACGCGTCTTGGCTTCAACTCCAAGGCGGTCGTTACGGGTGACCTGACGCAAACCGACCTGCCCAAAGGGCAAAAGAGCGGTCTTGCCACGGTTGTCAAAATTCTGGATGGCATTGATGACATCGGCATCCATTATTTCAACGAGCGCGACGTTGTTCGTCACCGCTTGGTACAAAAGATCATTTTGGCATACGAAAAGTACGATAGAGAGCTTGCTCGCCGTGAGGCTGAGCGCCGTGCGGCAATGCAGCAAAAGCTGCGTGCCGAAAAAAATGACGTCAAGAACACAAAGTGAGGTTTACTATGAATAGAAAAATGAATTTGCGCATTTACTTTGATAACCATCAGGACAAGCTTCCTCTGACCTATCGTCTTAAGATGCTTGTTCGCGAAGCCATCGAAGCTACACTTGATTACGAGCAATACGGCAATCCCTGCGAGGTTTCGGTTTCCTTTGTGGATAATGCCGAGATTCGCGATTTGAACAAAAAGTTCCGTGGTGTCGATAAGGCAACCGACGTGCTTTCTTTCCCTCTGTTCGATTACGAGGGAGAGAGCGAGGAGCCGCCCGTGGATGAGATGCTGGGAATGCTTGGTGACGTGGTGCTTTCCTTGGAGAAGGCGAAATCCCAAGCTAAGACCTACGGCCACAGCTTTGAGCGCGAGGTAGCCTTCCTTACCGTGCACTCTATGCTGCACCTCTTGGGCTATGACCACGAGACGGGTGAGGAGGACGAGGTCGATATGCGCCGCCGTCAAAGCGAAATTATGGATTTGATGGGGCTTGCCGTTAAGACGGAGGAATAAGAGAGATGGCACGCACGCAGATTGACACAGCGGGAAAGACCGAAAACTTTGTTACGCGCAATGTCAAAATCATCACCTTTCTAATCTGCATCGCCGTTATCTTTGCTCCGTTTGTTGCTACTTACATCCAAGATACTATCGAAGCGCGTCGTGAGGCAGAACGCCCCGAAATGACGGTGGATGAGCTTGTCTTCATTGCCGAGCGCGGAAAGAATCTGCAACAGCGTGACTTTGCCAAATTTCAGGATTATCGCGAAGAGACCGAGATGCAGGGGATGAAATATGCCTTTTACCGCATCCCCGTTATGCACGAGAGTGACCTCGTTCTTTCCGTCAGTTTTGCCGCAGAGCATGGATATCTGTTTTCCCTCAATGTTATGAATATGGATACACGGGAAGAATTAGATCTTTTGGGCGAAGCAGATAAGCTTGAAGAATTTCTTACAGCTTCCCAAAACTAACCGACAAAAAGGATTTTTGATTTATGAAAAGAACCGGATTTATATCAATTGTAGGTCGCCCAAACGTGGGCAAATCCACCCTGCTCAATAGCATCCTGGGGGAGAAGATCGCCATTGTTTCCAGCAAGCCGCAAACTACGCGCAACCGTATTGCGGGTATTGAAACACGCGGCGAGGATCAATTTGTTTTTCTCGATACCCCCGGCATCTTCAAACCGCAAAACAGCTTGGGTGATTTTATGGTCAAGACAGCAAACAGCACCATGCAAGAGGGCGATATGGTCATTCTTGTAGCCGATGCGGGTTACGCTCCCGGTGACGTAGAAGAAGGCATCATTGCCTATCTCAAAAAATCGGGTACGCCTGCCATTCTTGCGCTCAACAAGGTCGACCTCTATCGCCGCGAGAAGATTGCAGAGACGATTGCGGCCTATGCCGCCACACACAATTTCGAAGCTGTTGTGCCGATCTCCGCAAAAAAGGGGAAGTATGTTGACGAAGTGCTCGACGAGTGCTCCAAGCTTCTGCGTGAGGGCGATTGGTTCTATGACGAGGATATGATCACCGACCAGCCCCAACGTCAAATGGTTGCTGAGATCATTCGCGAGAAGATCCTTCGCACACTTGATAAAGAGATTCCCCACGGTGTTGCTATCGTGGTAGAGGAATACCGCGACGAGGGAAGCATTGTTCGCATCCGTGCCGAGATCTTTTGTGAAAAGGCATCGCACAAGGGCATCCTCGTTGGCAAAAACGGCGAAACGCTCAAGCGCATTGGCTCTTATGCCCGTGAGGATATGGAAAAGCTCCTTGACGCGCAGGTCTATCTCAACCTTTGGGTAAAGGTTAAGGAGAATTGGCGCGACAGTGCGCGCGGCATCCTCAATTTCGGTTACACCGAGGAATAATACAGAAAGGGAACTGCTATGCGACACGAAAGTATCGACGGTGTTGTTGTGCGCGTGCGTGACTACGGTGACCACGACCGCTATCTGTCGGTGCTTACGGCAGATACAGGAAGAATCACCATTCTTTCCAAGGGTGGACATTCGCTCAAGGGTCCGCAAACCGCTATCAGTCAGCTCTATACCTACGCAAACTTTGAATACTATCGCCGTGGGGATTTCAACATTCTCAAGGGCGGCTCTGCTTATCAGCATTTTTATGCTTTGAGTATGGATATTGACCGTCTGAATCTCGCGGCATATCTCTGCGACCTCGCCTGCGAGCTTACCGACGAGGGAGAACCTGCTCCCGAAATGCTACGTCTGCTTCTCAACGCACTCTACGCCATCTCCAAGGACCTCTATCCGCAACAGATCATCAAGGGCGCGTTTGAATTGCGCGCTATGGCAATGTCGGGCTACGCCCCCGATTTGGGGGCTTGCTCGGTGTGCGGCACAGACCAAGACGAGCATTTTTATCTGCATATTATGAACGGCTCGCTTCTTTGCTCCGAGTGCTTTTCTGCAAAGGGCAAAGAGGTCAAAAAATTCACCGATACGGCCTATGACGACATTCGCGAAAGCGAGACCGTTATGGGGCTTACACCTGCCGTTGTTGCGGCAATGCGCTATGTGCTGTGTGCTCCTCTTGAGCGATTGTTCGCGTTCGGGCTTGAAGAAGCATCCGATGTAGATGATTTTGCAAGAGCCACACAAACGTATGTTCTCTCTCACCTCGAGAGAGGCTTTGATTCACTTAATTTTTATCATACAATGCGTAATTCCGTTACGCACAAGGAAACCAAGGTATGAATTTTACACAAAAAACACTAACCACTCTCGAATTTGATAAGATCTGCGAAATGCTTGCCGATTGTGCCCCTACTGCGGGAGCGCAAGCCATGGCACGCAGATTGACGCCATCGAGCGATGCCGTTGAAGTATTGCGTCGACAGCGTCGCACGACCGACGCGCGCAGGCTCCTTGAAACCAAGGGTATGCCGCCCTTTGGAACGGTTATTGACGTCTCCGATGCTTGCGAGCGTGCCGTCAAGGGTGCTGTTCTTTCGATGCGCGAGATCCTTGATGTTGGCAGACTTCTGCGTTCCGCACGTCAAGTGGGCGAGTATGCCAAGTCCAATCGCACCTTTGAAACGGTGCTTGACGAAATATTCGGTCGTCTGCTTTCCAACCGCCATCTTGAGGATGGCATCTCGCGCTCGATTATTTCCGAGGATATGATTGCCGATGAAGCAAGCCGCGAGCTTGCCGAAATTCGCCGCAAGATTCGCGACTCCAACAACCGCATCAAAGAGACGCTGCAGCATTATATCAGCGGCTCGTACTCCAAAATTTTGCAGGATAACATTGTTACGATGCGTAACGGACGATATGTTATTCCCGTAAAGGCAGAATGCAAAAACGAGCTCAAGGGACTTATTCACGATACGTCGTCCTCGGGCGCGACCATCTTTGTCGAACCCATGGCGGTGGTGGATGCCAACAACGAGCTTCGTATGCTGCACTCCAAAGAGGAGCACGAAATCGAGCGTATTCTGTATTCTTTTTCGTCCGACATCAGCGCGGCATCCGAGTCGTTACGCCTCAACTATCTGAATCTGACCGAGCTTGCATTCCTCTTTACCTGCGCTGAGTTTTCGCTTCGTATGGGTGCGGTCGAGCCCCGCATTTCGGGTGACCAAACGGTAGAATTGCGCCGCGCAAGACATCCGCTCATCGACCCCCAAAAGGTCGTTCCCACCAACATCCGCATCGGTGGGGAATACGATACGCTTATCATCACAGGTCCGAATACGGGCGGTAAGACCGTAACGCTCAAAACCGTAGGATTGTTTGCCCTGATGACGCAAGCGGGGTTGCACATTCCCGCCGAGCCCGATTCTTCTATTTGTGTGTTCAGCCGCGTGCTGGTGGATATTGGCGACGAGCAGAGCATTGAGCAATCTCTTTCTACCTTTTCTTCGCATATGGTCAACATTGTGCGTGTGATGGAAGAGGTTGACGAAAACTCTCTCTGTCTCTTTGATGAACTCGGCGCAGGTACAGATCCTGTTGAGGGAGCGGCTTTGGCGATTGCCATTATCGAGTCTGTCCGTCGCGTAGGCGCGCTCTGCATGGCAACCACGCACTACACAGAGCTCAAGACCTTTGCTCTTGACACCGAGGGTGTGCAAAACGCATCCTGTGAGTTCGACGTTGCCACGCTCAAGCCGACCTATCGCCTTATGATCGGCACGCCCGGTAAATCCAACGCGTTTGCGATCTCCTCTAAGCTGGGGCTTCCCGAAGAGATCATCAATCTTGCAAAAGAGAACGTCAATCGCGACCATCAACGCTTTGAAGAGGTTATCGAGCAGCTCGAAGCCACACGTCTGGAGGCTGATCGCGCACGCGATGAGGCAATGCAGCTAAAGCGCGATTACGAGCAACTCAAGGTGAACGCCGAAAAAGAGATCAAAACACGCTTTTTTGAAGTGGAACGCCAAATTGAACGCAACCGCCGCGAGGCACAGCAAATGCTGGATAGTGCCCGCGTATCAAGTGAGTTTATCTTCTCTCAACTCGAAAAAGCCAAAAAGGCAGAGGCTGAAAAACGCCTTACCGAAGAGCTTGACGAGGCGCGCCGCTCGGTTCGCCGTGCCATTCGTGAGGGAAGCGAGAAGATAGACCCCGTACAGGAAA
>SVQS01000128.1 GCA_015065205.1 Oscillospiraceae bacterium | reverse complement strand
GGTTGCCGAGGATGTTATCTCTGACCTTGTAGAGAAGTATGGGATGAGCCGTTCTGCCGCTTCGCACCTTTTTCACACGGGCGGGCTTCACATCGATATGGCAATGGATAAGGATATTCAAAAAATCATGGAAGAACACTACCGCACATCAGTCCGTATGCCTACAAATCAAAAAGGGGAGATGGCACAGTCGGCTATCATTATTATCGACAGCAAAACAGGGGATATTCTCGGTGTTGCAGGCGCAGTTGGGGAAAAGAAAGGCAATCGTCTGCAAAATTTTGCAACGCAAACACGTCGCGCACCGGGTTCTACCATCAAACCACTTACTGTATATGCTCCTGCACTCGAAGAGGGAATTATCAATTGGGCAAGCGTTTATGACGACGTCCCCATCAAATTTGATGCAAACGGACGCTCCGCGTGGCCAAAGAACGCAAACAATGTTTACCGTGGTCTTACCAACATTGCCTATGCTGTGGCACATTCGACAAACACTGTTGCTTTGCGTGTGCTCGAGGATTTGAGCCTTGAACGCGCTTATTCGTATGGACGTGACCGTTTTCATCTTGACCTTGTTTCAACGCCCACTGCTAACGACCGCGATTGGGCAGCGCTCGGGCTCGGACAACTGAACTACGGTGTTACCTTGCGCCAATTGACAACTGCCTATACAGCACTTGCGGATGGTGGTGTGTATCATCCATACCGTTCCTATTACCGTGTAACAGACAGCGAGGGCAAGATTCTGCTTTCACGTGCCGATGAAGCAGAGCGTATCCTTTCACCCGAAACCGCTGCTATTATGACAAAGCTGCTCGAGGGTGTTGTTGAATACGGCACATCCTCGGCGGTCACACTGCAAAATCTTTGCGCCTGCGCGGGCAAAACGGGAACGACGCAGAATGACCACGACCGCTGGTTTGTCGGTTACACGCCATCGCTCGTTTGCGGTGTTTGGTGTGGCTACGAATATCCCGAAACACTCGAGGGCCGCAATCTCTGTACCAATATTTGGAACACTGTAATGCGGCAAATTGTGAGGGAACGGGGAGAAAAACGCGATTTCGACATCCCCAGCACAGTGATACAGGCAAATTACTGCCGCGATTCGGGTGAATTGTTGTCGTCTGCTTGTCAAAAAGACCCTCGTGGCAAGCGTGTCGAGACAGGATGGTTTACTGCGAGCACTTTGCCACGCACTTTTTGCAAATCTCACGTTCTTTGCGAAGTCTGTAAATCGGGCGGTGTTTGTCACGGGAACTGTCCCGAAGAAGAAAGGGAAGAGGTAGGTCTGATTCAAGTCGAGAGACATTTTCCAAAACAGATACGCATTACTGATGCAGAATATGTCTGGCGTGGAGATCCCGAAGAGATTTCTCCAAATTCTAACCCGAACGAAGCTTATTTTGCCGCTGACCTGCCCAACTATTGTGGCATTTCGGGAAACAAAGAACAATACAACCGCTCGTGTTTGGAGCACAAGAAAAAAGGCGATGACCTAACAGACGAATTTGAAGCTGATGAAAATGCACGTCCAATGCCTTGGAATTTGCCAAAGATAGAATAAAAAGCATCTCTCCCTCATAGGTTTTAGGGAGAGATGCACACAAAAACAGCATCTTTCGGGAGGTGCTGTTTTTTGTATAAGAAAAAATATGGGCGAATGACGGTTAGTGCGTGGCTGAATATGGAAATGGAGCATACCAATCCGCTTTGGATGATATTGATGGGCGGGGGACTGATGATTGGCGGAATGCTCGTGCGCTTTTTTGTAGGAGCACCGCACGTCATGCTGATGTCCTTAGGTGTTAACGATATGGTTCCACCTGCGTGGTTAATGTCGCTATTGTGGACGGTTTCTTTCCTTGTTGTAGGATGCGCCGCAGGATTTGCTTTTGGCTATCGTTCCCACGGCTGTGAGGTGGATAAATACAAGGGCGGAATGTTATTCGTCTTGCTTGCAGTCCTCGAGCTTTGTTGGTATCCAACCTTTTTTGGGGCGGGACTATTGTTTTTGAGCGTTTTGGAAAGTATCCTCATTCTCATTCTTTGCACAGGTGTTACGCTCTGCTTTTATCGTGTTAGCAAGTTTGCGGGGATGCTTCTGCTGCTCCATGAATTGTGGCTTGTTTATATGCTCATCCTCAATTTTGCGGTCTTTTTCCGCGCATAAAAAACTCCGAGAACACAGTTGTGTTCTCGGAGTTTTTGTGTTCTAAAATTGTCAAATTCTATCCGCACCTGTCCAACGGCAAGCGTCTCTTTCTTTGCAATGAGGGCACTTGAGGACAGCTTTGTTGGAAAAACCACCGTCAAGCGCATAGCAGTTTTTAAACCAAAGGCGTTTCCACTTTACGTGAAATTCTCCGCCACAGTTAGGGCATACAAAAGGTTTCTCTGCGATTTCTTTACACTTATCAACCGCATTAATATCTACGCACATATGATAGAGTAACTCGGGTAGGTGAATGATAAAAGCCAAAATACCGCCGGACATAGAAAAACCTCCTAAAGCAATAATTAAAGTTCAAAGACAAACGCAAGCGTTCACTTAATTGTATTGTATCACAAATAAATTGCGTTGTCAAGGGCGTTTTGCAAAAAATAATAAAAATGGGCTATCTTTTCGAGATAGCCTCAGTTTTTATTCATTTTCAAACCGTTTTAAGATGTTTTCATAGGTGAGCCCATAGCTCTCGGCAATATCGCGAGCGTAACTCTTGCCGTCGGGCTTTGCGCGAGTGATCTTGAAGGAACGTTCTCCTTCGCCTTTAATACCTGCTACAAGCGTGTCGATGGCAACGCCACCGGAAGCTTTGGAGCGAACATTGATGTTGTCAATTTCTGCCGCAAGCTCGTGCAAGTGAGTAGAGAAGAGACATCTGCATCCCACGTGTGCAAGACCGCCAAGAACCTCTGCCGCGATGTAAGAAGCCTCATAGCTGCCCGTAGAGGAGAGAGATTCATCAAGAAGCACAAGGCTATTTGCCGTTACGCAATCGAGGATTTCACTGAGGCGCGCACATTCCTCACCAAGGCGTCCCTTATCAATGGTATCATCCGCACCCGTAGGGAAGTGCGTGTATATGCCGTCAACCGGAGAGATGATAGCATTCTCGGCAGGCACGTACATACCGAGCTGCATCATTACTTGAGCAAGTCCTATCGCACAAGTGATAACCGATTTACCGCCGCGGTTGGGACCCGAGAGCACGTAAATAGTTGCATTTTCGTCAAAAATGAGGTCGTTTGCAACAATCTCATCCTCGATTTTGAGGGCTACACAAGGATTGTAAAGTCCTGTTGCCGCAAACGCGCGCTCTTCCATAGGGCGAATATCGGGAATCGAGAGAACGCATCCTTTATCAGAGAGCGCGCGGAGCATATTCGTTCCCTTAACCAAAAATTCGAATTCGGGCATCAGGTTCAGAAGAAATTCGGTGTTTTCCAAAACGTAGGTTTGCACAATCTTCTTCCAAGAACGCAAAGAGGAGCGGTAAACATCGTTGATGGCACTGTTGAACGCCAACGAGAGTGCCATTTTTTGATTTTCGCTTTGCTTTTTGCCAAAGGGGACAAGATTAGCAATGCAAGTGTAACTGTCGTTTTTAAAGTCAAGACGCAAAATCTTATCCAAAGCGTCACCCGATTTGAAGGGTTCTGCATTGATAGAGAGAACGCCCGCCGACGATGGACGAAGCTGTGCATCAAGGTTGACGCCAACCGTTACACTCTTGATCTCACGTACGCGACGCGTCAACTCGTTCAGCTTTTCATTCAGCTCGCGATAGTATGTACTTTCAGCAAGCGTGGTAACCAATTCCGAGAGTGCAAGGAATGCAGGGCTTTTCAGCTGACCTTTCACCTCGGTCAAGCACTCGTGCAGAACCTTAACGCTCGAAACGTAAAGTTCAATTTCTGTGATACTTGAAAGATAATCGTTTGTATCTCCGCTATCCGCTTCCAGGCGGCGCAACTCCATAATGTCGTTGAGAACGGGAACGAGCTTGTTCAACATATCCGTCAGCGTCTCGCAACGAAGCATATCGTCAAAGGTGGCAATGCGGTAGCGAATGACCTCGGCATCCATTGTAAAGAACTCCGATAGATCGCGATTCTTGAGGTTAAAGACCTCAAGAAGCCCCAACTCTTGCAAGGTGAACAGATCGATATCCGGAACACATTCACCGCTGTCGTGCTTTTTGCGAAGCTCCTCATTCGGATATATCAGACTAAAGGTGTTAAAATCCATAACATAAGGATCCTTTCTTCCAAAACTACCTATAGTATAACATATTTTTTGCGGTTCGTCTATACCGTGGAAGAAAAAAAACGAAAAAATGCTATTGAAAAAACGTGCAAGGTATTGTATAATAAAATAAAGGAAGAAAGAAAGGAGCCAAATGCCGTGACCTTTGATACCTTTTTGCCGGATTATGGCATTTTGCCGTCCACATATTTTGAAAAAAGTGCTATCACAAATCCAATAGAACTTTTTTGGAGCGATGAGCTCCTCGCTCTCTTGCGCCTTTGCGGTCAAAAAGAGGAAATGATAGGGGAGCGCGCCTCGGATTATGACCGCTTTCTCTCTCTTTGTCGCGCACTTCCTCTCTTGAAAGGTCACCCTACGCGCAACTGGATCGCATCTGTCCTTGAAAAACACTTCGACTTGAAGGAGCTCCCAACAGAAGAAACGGCTCCCACTATTTGGAAAAATCTATGCGAATGCCTTTTCGAAAATCCAATTTCTCCAAAGGATCTTGTCAGCGGCGCGTGGCTTTGTGATGGTTTAGTTCTTCCAAATAATCTGCCCGCGAATATTACGCCCGTTCTGGATGCGAACCTTCTTTTGAAAACACAATCCCAAACCACCGCTGCGTGGAGCGCTCGGATCGCCGAGACTGTCGCTCACTTTGCTGCAAAGGGATGCAAAAAAATCGTTTTGCACCTGACACATACATTTGATTTCGTCATGCCCTCGATTTATCATGTCGATCGCGCCTTGACACTTGCTAAACGTGACAGCGAAGTCATCAATCTATTAACTTGTCAGCTTATGCGTGAGCTTTGTGTTGCCGCACAAAAATACAACCTTTTGCTCACTCTTGTATGCAATGGGAATTCTGCCGCCCTCGTAAGCCTTTTGGAATACACCGAAGAGAGTGTCGGTCTTCCGCGCATCTGTTGGAGCACAAGAGAGGCAAGGGAAGCCCACACATTTTTGGACTTTAGTGCAAAGCCTCACAAGAGCGAAATTCTTGCCGCCCTGCCGTATGAATTTGCAATGACACAAAATGAGCTATTGTCCACCATCGAATCTTGGCAAGTACGCTATCCTGTTGGTAGATTGTGCTTTCTAACGGCTCGCGATCTTCGTCAAACTCCCCACGCGCAAGCACATATTAGAGATATGTTGCAAAACGGCAAAACAAAAATCTAAAATCCGCGAAAAAAGAGAAAAAATCTCTTGCAAACGCAATTTTCGTATGCTATAATATAATAAGAGTACGCTTATAGGTAAAAAGAAAGGATAATGAAATATGACCTCAATTCTCAAAAAATATCTTCCTACAA
>SVQS01000127.1 GCA_015065205.1 Oscillospiraceae bacterium | reverse complement strand
CACTCACCGTCTGTCAAGTTAATGATAAAAGCGGTTTTCTCGGTTGTTTCTCTCCAGAAATGCCCTCTTTTTTCTTTTGCTTCCAAAAAGCCGTTGGAAATCAACTCCTCTTGAAAACGCAAATATTCTTTGCTTTTATTGTTCATTATCACATCTCCTTTCCGCTTTTATTGTTCAGACTCCTTATACTCGTACATCTTCAACGGGAACACTTTTTCTACCTTTTTGCTTCCTTTATAGTAAACGATGTAAAATTCGTCTCCCCAAGTGAAATTTTGATACATTTCGGGGCTTGCCCAAAGTTCATCAAATCCTTCAAAATGAAAAAAACTTCTTGTTTGCCATCTTGTTCTTTTGTTACAGTATATACGAACCTCTTTTTGAGACTTGTATAAAAGCGGACGCGTAACGATTTCAATATCTCCGTTTTTAAGATGCTTGTATTCTATCAGGGCTTTTGCAAATCCTGCCAACATAACCCAAGCAGGCACAGTGCCAACAATAGCAAAAAGGAAGAAAAGAACGCCAAATCCAAAATTAGGTGCTTCAAAAAAGGAAGGAATAAAAAATACGACCCACAGGATGCCAACAAGGGCAGCCGCAAGAAAAGTCAAAATACTAACTTTCAAGCTTGCCCGATTGTCGTCACAGAGCTTTTTTTCAATCGATTCGCGCGTAATGATGTTCCTTGTTGTTTTTTCCATAAAGGTCACCATCCTTTCTGTTTACATTTTATCATAAACGCAAAAAGATGTCAATAAAATTCTACCATTTGTATAATTCTCGACAGACAATATGGCAACTGTTTTTATTTTCGCAAAGAAAGTTTTTCGGCTTTTCTTGACATCCGTCCTCTTTTGTGTTACAATAATTGCGTACAAAATCCAAGGCCCAAAAGGAGGTCTATTATGAGCATTCGCATAGGAATTGTTGGATACGGAAATCTCGGTCGCGGTGTGGAGTGTGCCATCTCGCAAAACCCTGATATGGAGTTGGTTGCCGTTTTTACCCGTCGCCCGCCCGAAACGGTCAAAATTCTCTCTCAAAACGCTGCTGTTTATCATATCGATGACATTCAAAATATGATCGGCAAGATCGACGTGATGATCCTCTGTGGCGGCAGTGCCACCGATCTTCCCCATCAAACTCCCTATCTCGCAAAATTTTTCTCGGTTGTGGACAGCTTTGACACACACGCAAAGATCCCCGAACATTTTGCCAATGTTGATGCCGCCGCACGCGAGGGTGGAAATCTTGCCGTCATTTCCTGCGGTTGGGACCCAGGAATGTTCTCTATCAACCGCCTTTATGCCGAAGCCATTCTGCCCGAAGGCAAGGGATATACGTTTTGGGGTAAGGGTGTGAGTCAAGGCCATTCCGATGCCATTCGCCGCATCGCGGGCGTTGCCGATGCCAAGCAGTACACCATTCCAATAGAGTCTGCACTTGACGCAGTCAGAAGCGGTACAAATCCCGAGCTGACAACCCGAGAGAAGCATTTGCGTGAATGCTTTGTTGTTGCCGAAGAGGGTGCTGACCTTTCTCGTATTGAGCATGAAATCGTCACCATGCCCAACTATTTTGCAGATTACGACACCATCGTTCATTTTATTACGGCAGAGGAAATGAAGCGCGACCACAGCGGTATTCCGCACGGTGGATTTGTCATCCACGCAGGAAAGACAGGCAATGATCGCGAGCACACCAACATTATTGAATACAATCTCAAGCTTGATTCCAACCCCGAGTTCACCGCAAGCGTTTTGGTAGCGTGTGCACGCGCGGCTTATCGCATGAAGCAAGAGGGCTCTATTGGTTGTAAAACCATTTTGGATATTCCCCCCTCTTACCTCTCCCCTGTCTCGGGCGAAGAGCTGAGAAAGAGATTGCTGTAAATGACATAATAAATAAGGATGGAACTTTGTTTCATCCTTTTCTTTTGTCATTTGAGCATATTTGAGAGTTCGGCCGCATAGGTTATAGCACAACCAAAAACAGGAGGATTTTACCTATGAAAAACGAATCTACTGCTCTGACCGAAATTCAGCAGCCCAACAAATTTCAAATGATCTTGGAAAAGATCGGCAAACGTAACATCATTATTGCTTGCGCGGTACTGCTCATTGGAGTTGCCGTATTGATGAACTTTATCCTGTTCTCGGGAGCAAATAAGGACGAAGGTTACGACGGATACGACCAACCCAGCGGCAACATTTCCGATAACGCAGGTGACAGCACCGCAACCGACGTTAACGCCTACTTCTCTGCAACACAGGTCAGCCGTCAACGCGCACGCGACGAGGCTCTTGAGGTTCTGCAAGCGGTCGTTGAGAATGTTGACTCCACCGAGGCTATGAAGAACGAGGCTCTTGCCGAGATCGCTGTCATCGCCGACGAGATTCAAAAGGAAGCAAACATCGAGTCCCTCATCACTGCTAAGGGATTTGAAGCATGCGTTGCCGTACTCAACAACGACGCCGCCAGCATCGTCGTCAAAGCCGACGACCTGCAAGCCGCACAGATCGCACAGATCAACGCCATCGTTTACGAGCAAGCAGGCATTCTGCCCTCTTCTGTAACGATTATTAAAAAGTAAATAGGATGCGTTTGTGGGGGAACTTCTTATAAGAAGTTTCCCCACACCCCTTCAAGAATTTTCGCACAAATGGTTAAAAGGACAGGCTGCTGCACACGGACAGACAGTTGACGCGAGCGTACCGCTCGCTTTTGCTAACGCAAGCGATTAGGTGCCACCGAGACCCTACTCGCTAAGAGAGTTGTTTTGCGAAAACGATTTTGAGCAAAGACCTTGACAAAGCCAAGCGAATATAGTATAATAATTACGTTCGCGGGTATGTGCGGTGAAATTCCGCCACACCCACTCATATTCATTCGCGGGTATGGCGGAATTGGCAGACGCGCAAGATTTAGGATCTTGTGTTAATTCGTGCAGGTTCAAGTCCTGTTACCCGTACCAAAAAGAGAGGGATGCATATGCATCCCTCTCTTTTTGGTACGGGTAATCGGCTCGCAGAATCGCACTGCAAATTTCTTTGAAATTTGCCATAGCGCCGAAGTGGCTATGCCCTTTTTGCTGAATATCAGAGGCGCTTGTGCAGTGTGAGAGAACTGTTACCCGTACTCTTTATCAATATATGCAAAAATTATTCTCTTTTCTCTTGCAATCTCTCTTTCCTTATGATACAATAAATCTATCCTGTGGGGCTTTGCTCCCGACAACATATTTTTGGAGGGCATATTATGGAAATTTTGAAGCAAGGTTTGGTTTTTCGCGCTGTCGAAGGACCTTTTCGATATCAAGCTTGGCCGTCGATCTGTCAGGATGAGAACGGTGTTCTTTATGCTGCGTGGTCGGGGCTTCGCTCCTCGCACGTTTGCCCCTTTGGCAAAGATTTAATGTCTATCAGCCGCGACGGCGGCGAAAGTTGGTCCTGCCCCACCGTCATCAACGACTCTTGGCTCGATGACCGAGATGCAGGTTTGACCTATCTTGGGGACGGCAAAATGGCACTGACCTATTTCTGTCACCCTGCCGAGGTCTATCGCACAACTTGGCGCAACTGGATCCTCGGCGACACCGAGCCCGAGTGGAAGCCTTTGGTGGACGGATTTTTGCAAGGCTACGAGCATTACACCCCCGAAATGGATCGCGCCGGCAGCTTTATCCGCATCTCCGAGGACTACGGCAAGAGCTGGGGCGAGCCTATCAAAAGCGTTGTAAGCGCTCCGCACGGTGTTGTTAAGACCATTAGCGGCAGACTCCTCTATTTGGGCACGGAGTTCAACGCGCATCCCTCTCGCTATGATAAAGCCTTCTCTGCCGAGGGCGACAACGTTGCACCCGAGGATCAGGAACGCATCTTCCTTTATGAAAGCTTCGACGAGGGTAAAACTTGGGAGAAGATCTCCAAAATCGATCTCGATTATCTCACCGCAGAATACAAAAAGCTGTGCGAACCGCACATTGTGGAGCTCTCGAGTGGCGAGCTGATTGCCGCCATTCGTGCGGAAAATAAAGAAGCATTGAGCACGTTCAGCCTCTATTTTGTATCCTCTGCCGACGGCGGCAAGACGTGGAGCCGTGCTTGGGAGTTCGGTCGCATCGGTTCTCCCCCTCATCTGCTTTTGCGCAAGGACGGTTCTGTGGTCGTCACCTACGGACGCCGCCGCGAACCCTTTGGCATTCGTGCATCCATCAGCTATGACGGTTGCCGCACCTTTGGCGAGGAATTTATCCTTTCCGAAGCACGCAACGGTGACCTCGGCTACCCTGCCACCACCGAGCTTGCCGACGGCTCGCTTGTAACCGTTTATTATCAACCTTACGAACAAGACCTCCGTACCTCTATCTTCTTTACAAAGTGGAGAGTTTAATATGATTCAAAAAAACGAAAATGGTGAAATTCTTTACACCTATCTCGACGAGCACTTTGAGCCACGCGAAAATCTTTCGCCCTATGCCCTGAAGGACAAGTGGCGTATTGTTCCCGTTGGAACGGCAGAGTATTCCACCAATATGCTTGCATCCCTTGGCGGTCATCCCGAGGATATTACCCTTTTCCCAAACCTTGTGGGATGGTACAAGATTTATTTACACACTCCGGGGCAAAGCGTTTTACATCTAAAACTTTCGGGGGATCCCTGCTTTATAGCAGCAACGGCTTCTCTGCGTGATTTTTACACAATGGAAGAATTTTTGTGGCGTTGCATTGATATGACAGGACAATCCCTGACGCTCACACGCCGTCTGGATGCAAACGACCGCCACTCGATGCTCGCGGCGATTCGATTTGTTCCAATGAGTGAGGAAGAGGTTGCAGAGTATCAAGCGGAAGAAGCGCGCACCGATACAAAACGTCTTTACGCAACCGACGATATGCACGCGCATCTCTATTTTGAGCATCCTCGCACGCTTAACGATTGGCGCGCGGTTGCCCTTAATTATGCTCACTCTGACGTGGAGTGGCTCTCGATTGAGCAGATCCGCAATTTTGTCTCCTGCCGCCTCCCAACCGATGACACAGCAAATTTCTGCTTCCCTCGTGCGGGTGACCGCAACGTGCAGGAGCAATATCCGCTCTTTGACTATGACGAGGTGCTGAAAATGGTGGTGGATCAAGGTCACAGTCAAGGGCTGAAGATGAGCGTCTCTCTCCGTATGGGTGCGTGGGGACTTACCTACCCTTACGACCAATACTATTTTGATTGCGATTTTATGCAAGAGCATCCCGAATGGCGCACCTATGACCGCAACGGTGACGAGATTGCGGCAATGTCCTACGCCTACCCCGAAGTGCGAAAATTTATGGTGGACGAGCTTTTGCATATGGCACGCTCGGGTTGCGATGCCGTCACACTCATTTGGCATCGCGGCATTCCCTACGTGCTTTATGAAAAGCCCGTTGCCGACCGCTTCTTTGAACTCTACGGTAAATATCCTTACGAGCTTCCGCTCGATGAGCCGCGTCTCAATGCCCTGCATTGTGAGATTATGACCTGTCTTATCCGCGAGATCCGCGCCGCTCTGGATGCCGAATTCGGCAAGGGCAAGATCGGTCTGCACGTGCGTACGC
>SVQS01000126.1 GCA_015065205.1 Oscillospiraceae bacterium | reverse complement strand
TTCGCGAAAGCGCGTTTTTAGAAGGAAACTATGAAATTATTGCGGGTGAGCGCCGTTGGAGAGCCTCCAAAATGGCAGGGCTTAGCGAAATTCCCGCAGTTATCCTCGACGGGGACGATCTCAAGGCAGCTCAAATCGCTGTTATTGAGAATGTTCAGCGCGAGGATCTCAATCCCGTGGAAGAAGCATTTGCTTATGATGCTCTTATCGAGCGTTTTGGCTTGACACAAGAACAGGTTGCAAAGCAAGTAGGCAAGAGCCGTTCGGCAATTACCAACTGTCTGCGCCTTTTGGATCTTCCCGATGAGGTTCTCGACCTTTTGAAGCGCGGTGAGCTTTCTGCAGGCCACGCGCGCGCGCTATTAGGTCTTGATAATGAAGAACAAATGGCTCCCTTGGCTGCAAAAATTGTAGAAAAAGGTCTTTCTGTTCGCGACGTTGAACGCACAGTCCGTTTGATGAACTATACCCCCGCAGAGGTAGATACCGAAGAGCAAAACGAAGCCAAACAGAGAAAGGCTTATATGCACGACCTTGAGCACCGCGCAGTTTCTGTTCTTGGCAGACGTGTTCGCATTCTGAAAACAGCAAAAAAGAAGGTCGTTGAGCTCGCTTACAGTGATGATGACGACCTTGCAGAGCTCCTCAAGAGCATTTGTGGCGGAGATTTTTTCGCTAATAACGATTAATTACCTGGAGAAAAACAATGTTAGATATTAAATATATTAAAGAAAACCCCGAAGAAGTAATTGCAAGATTGGCAAAAAAAGGAAAAGATGGAAAAAATGATATAGAAATGATTCTTTCCTTGGATGCACAGCGCCGTGAAATCATCGGTGAGGTTGAACAACTGAAGGCAAAACAAAACCAAACCAACAAGCTCATCCCGCAATACAAAAAAGAGGGCAAGGATGTTTCCGCGATTTTTGCCGAAATGAAGGAGCTTGGCGCAAAAATCAAGGCAGACGATGAAAAATTGAAGGAAGTTGAAACACAACTGACCTCCTTTATGCTTGGGCTTCCCAATCTTCCCGACGATGACCTTCTTCCCGGCGGAAAAGAGAACAACGAGCCTCTGCGCTACTACGGTGAACCCAGAAAATTCGACTTTGAATTCAAAAATCACGTTGATCTGTGCACCGATCTGGAGCTCATCGACTACAAACGCGGCGCAAAACTCTCCGGCAACGGCTTTTGGATCTATTCCGGTCTTGGCGCTCGCCTTGAGTGGGCACTTCTTAACTACTTTATTGATTTCCATACTGGAAATAATTACCAGTTGATGCTCGTTCCGCATATGTTGGGCTATGAATGCGGTCTGACCGCAGGTCAGTTCCCGAAATTCCAGGATGAGGTTTATTGGATGGAGACCGCAGAGGACGAACGTCGTCGCTTTATGCTTCCCACGGCCGAGACTGCATTGGTTTCCTTGCACCGTGACGAGATTTTGACCGAGGCAGATCTGCCCAAAAAGTATATCAGCTACACACCTTGCTTCCGCCGCGAGGCAGGCTCCTATCGCGCTGACGAGCGCGGTATGGTACGCGGACACCAATTCAACAAGGTTGAAATGGTACAGTACACGCTGCCCGAAAAGAGCGACGAGGCATTTGAAGAGCTCGTTGCCAACGCAGAGGGCCTTGTTAAGGGTCTGGGCTTCCACTTCCGTACCGTAAAGCTTGCCGCAGAGGACTGTTCTGCATCAATGGCGCGCACCTATGACATTGAGATCAACATTCCTTCTATGAACGGTTATAAGGAAGTTTCCTCTGTTTCCAACGCGCGTGATTACCAAGCAAGACGCGGTATGATGCGTGTAAAGCGCGAGGGTGGAAAGACTGAATTCTTACACACGCTCAACGGTTCGGGCCTTGCAACCAGCCGTATTTTCCCCGCATTGGTAGAGCAAAATCAAAATGCCGACGGCAGTGTAACCGTGCCCGAGGTTCTTCGCAAGTATATCGGTCTTGACGTTATCAAAAAGTAATTCTTCTCCGTCCTAAAACCGTAAAGGAGAAAAAATATGCAAAATTCCGTTACCGTTTTTTTGCGCTCCGGAAGCGCCTCTTTTTGGGAGCAATTTGCTACATGGTATCAAAATTCGACACTTGGCGAGCTGATTTCTTACTTTCACCAAACCTATTTTTCCATTCAATTTGGTGCGTATGATAACTTTTCTGTTACGCCGCAAACCGCAAATATTATCAACAAAATAATCCCCGCGCTTGTTTTTGGGATTATCATCGCTGCCATCGCAACCGTCTATTGCCGCCGTATTGTTGGCGCTTTTGTAAGGACGTTGATTGAAAAAGAGGCACTCTCGCCCGAGGCGGGTGTGACATTGCTTGATGCCGGTGCGTTTAGAAGCACAATTCTCAGGCGTGAATTGTGCCGCAGTGCATTTTTGCGCAAGGTCGTGTTCTGCCGCGAGGAGCAGGCGTTCCTGAATGAAAAAGGGAAGGATGCAATCTATAAAATTGATTTTACCAAAGATCATTTTTATATTCCCGAGGACCTGAAATATCGCGCAGAAATTCGCTTTAACCCTAAGGGTTCGGGTTGGCTATCTGTTGTGCTGACGGCTATTTTTGTTCCCCTTGTTGTGGGCCTCATTTGCCGTTTTATGCCCAACATATTGCAATTAGTCGACAGTCTGATTACTTTTTTTGCACCGTAAGAAAAAAGCATTCGTGGATTCCACGGATGCTTTTTTAATATATTGGCGAACGTAATCGCTTTTTATCAAATTGGGAACAGCGTAAGTGTAATCTCTTGCTCTCTGCCTCGCGACAAAACAGAAGAGAGAAGTTCTTTTTGTTTGATGGGCAGGTGTAATCGGATAGCACCGTCCGTCTCTTCAATTTTATAACCCTCGAAAGCGGGATGGGTTGCAAAGGTTGCAATATCGCTTTTTGGGGGCAGGTCATGGGCGGTGGATTTGGATATCATCTCTTTTACGCTTTGTTGAATACGAATACCGTATTCTTGCGCTTCGTGTGTAAAAAAAGAGGTGTTATCGCCTGTTTCTTCGGTTGTGGAGACCCTGCCGTTGTATCGACGCATAGTCATAAAGGTGCAAAAGAGATATGCGCCAAGGCGTTCCATTTCTCGCTCGTCGAGAGTGACGTTCACGCGTGAAACAGTTGTTTCGTGCAGTCGACATCCCACAAGATTGGCAATCATCAAAATTTGCGCCGTTACGTTGGTTTCCCGGTTGGCACCGAATAAACGGTGCATATAAAATTCCAATATGCGAAGCTTTGTTTCGAGTTCTTCAAAGGGAGATTTTTCGCGCTCTTCCTGCGTGTTAAAAACCGACGAAAACGCATACCGTTTTGCATTTTGATAAGCTTTTTCAATATCCTCTGCACGCTCTTTCAAAAGAAACACCAAAGCAAGCTCAAGCTGAGGCCACGCGGGATAAACCAAGAGAGTTCCTTGAGAAGAGGGAAGTATCAAAAACTCGTTTTTTCCATCAAAGAGAGTGAGAAGCGCTGCTGTATCAGCCATTGATGTTTCTATCTGTTCTGTGCCTCTGCAAGAGGTTATTATATTAGGACCATTGTGAAGATCCACCACAAAGCAATCTTCAAAAGCGGCGCGGCAAAAGCGCGCATCCTTGCCTGCAAGAAAGGTCTCTTCGGGCACGTAACTTTCAATTTTATAACTACGCATAATCAAAAAACAATGTGACGCACGCGGTGAAGTGCGATCTTTTGGCAGGTTCCATCAAGGCAAACAACGTCAAAAACCGTGTCGCGGTTGTAAAAAACACCGCTTGCTCCGTTTGTATAGGTGATAAAGAGCTTGTCCTTCATTTTGAAGGGAACCTTTTTCACGCTGAGGTAAGCAATTTGATTGGTATTAATGCGAACAAGCGCTCCGCTTGCGGTTTCACAGTCAAAAAAGCAATCGGCGAGCATCCCCTTACAAAATTCGCTGTCAAGGCTATAAAAACGGGTGCAGTGAAGAATTTGGTCGGGGTCTGCAAACAGCGTTCTTTGTTTGAGAGCGTTTGCGCGATTTTTGATATACGTGATGGCTTTTTGCGGCTTTAAAAGAGCAATTCCATCCATCTCCTCGGGGGTGGTCAGCTTGCAATCGGGTTCTGCAAAAATAACGATGCCGCAAATGGGGGTATCGATTTTGTAAAAGGCACGCATTTTTTCAATATATTGCTTGGTTGTTCCAACGGGACTTTTGAGCGTTTTATGCACACCGTTCTCTTTGTTTTGATAAAATTCACCGTTTTTTTCACAACCGATCTCGCCCTTCCAATTTTTTACCTCGATAACAAAGGGAACATTCTTGTGAATGACCAAAAAATCCTTTTCGAGATAGAGCTTTTTGTGGGGCACGACCACGTTGCGAATAACGCAATCAAACGTCCCACAAAGCAAGCGGTAGATTGCTTCCTCTCCGTCGGCACCAAATGTTTCGATCTCTTCAAGTGGGGGCAAATGCTCGGCACGTGCACGATTCCACATTGTTTTCAAAAATCCACTCATTTTTTCTGCTCTCTTTCATTTCTTCTCTTGCAGTATAGCACAAATTTAGAAAACAGTCAAGAGGAAACTTTTCATTGTACGCAGGAAAGGGAAAAATGTTGTTTTTTTGGCACTACCCTTACCACGGTTTTTCTAACGTTCACCACCAAACAAAATATCTGTATGTCATTTTGAGCGGAGAAAAAAGCTTGCATTTTGCGTTGTCGAAATTTTGCTGGTTGAGCGTAAGTTTGACAAGCTCAGGATGACATATAAGATTTTTGTTTGGTGGTATTTGTTAAAAGCAGACGACCAACGGCGACCTGAGATAAAACAAGTCGCCGCTGGTCTTTTTTTGATGTAATTTTTTTAAGCCGGTTTTCTTTTTTTGCATTCGTTTTTGGCCTTTATCGGTTTTCCGTGTTTATCAAATTGCATCTTTCCAAGCTCGTTGCAGCGAGAGCAAAGATACCTTGCTATTTCTGTACGATTCTTATAGGTAGCACAGAGATCCGAATACATGATGGGCGCATCAAATATGTAGGTTCTATCACTCTTTCTAAAATAGGAAACATAAATGAGCAAATCCATGCCTTTCTTTTTGCAAGCATCTGCCAAAAGAACAAACCCTTCATGAAATCCTTCCAATTCAGAAAGATAGCCGTTTGTAGAATTCTCGGGAAAAATAACAACATTATCTCCGCTTTTAAGAGAATCTATACTTTCCCTCAAGGTTTTGATAAGACGAACATCCTTATATGTTGAAATTAAATCAAACCCCGCGTAAAAAAGATTGGTTAGTGGGCTGGCAATTAAGCAAAACAATCTTGCAAGATGAATATTCCAATGTTTTTTCTCGTGAAAATAAATCTTTGTTTGGTACTTATAAAGGCTGACAAGTCCGGAATTCATTTCGTGGGCTCCCCACATACGCACGGGCTTATCACAGTAAATTTCAAGTGACATAGGGGAATCTGTCCCCTCATGATTGGATAGGATAAGTGCTCCATTTTCAAAGGGCTCGCCAAGATAAACAAATCGCGGTTTTTTATATCTTATTTTCATTATTTTCTTCAAAATTCTAAAATAGAGTTTTCTTTTTGCTTTTTTCTTTATTTCTGCCATTTCTCGACCTCCTTTTAAAAAAGCTTAAAGTAACAAGTATTATATCACTTTTTTCGACAAAATTCAAT
>SVQS01000125.1 GCA_015065205.1 Oscillospiraceae bacterium | reverse complement strand
TGTCAATATGGCGGGCAATTGCATTGTGGATAACGATGCTGTTTGCGATGCCGCAAGAAAAGAGATCGTTCGTCGTTATTACGCGGCACTAACACGTCAGCGCAAGGATAACGGCCCCAGATACGAGATCGATAAGTTGAAATTGCTTATGCAAACAGCGTCGATCGATCCCGAAACGCGTGGCGTTTCGGTCTCAGCAAAAGCCAAAGCAGAGGTAACAGGCAAGCCCGCAACCGCTATCGAATTGCCCGACGGTACCATCGTTACCGGCAAGACCTCCCGCCTTTTGGGGGCGGCTTCAGCGGCATTGCTCAACGCTCTCAAAACTCTTGCCAATATTGATGACAGTATTGATTTGATTTCTCCCGAAATCCTTGAACCCATTACAAACCTCAAGGTTGGTCTTTTGGGAAGCAAGAATCCAAGACTTCACCCCGATGAGCTTCTTATCGCGCTCTCCATTTGCGCGGTGCACGACCCCGTAGCTGCTAAGGCGACGGCACAGCTCTCCAAGCTGTGTCATTGTGAAATGCACTCCACGGTTATTCTATCGGCAAGTGATGAACACACGCTCAAAAAGCTTGGTATTAACCTGACCTGCGACCCTATTTACGAAACAAAAAAGCTTTATCACGGATAATGTATAAACAGAAAGGAGCAATCCTATGGGAACCGTATACGATTATTTAACTTGGCGCGGAGACCTGACATTTCGGGCTGCTCCTTTTTGTGAAGTAGACAGTCTCATCCTCTCTATGTTTTCCTATTTGGATATGCAGGATATCGTTCCCGCGCCCGAAGAAGAGGGAGATATCACCGTTTGGGCGGCGACTAAGGCTTTCTTGGCGCGCTATCCGGATCCGAAAAAAACCAAAATGGGAGTTCTCATTCCCAAGGATATTGTTAAAATGATGCGCGCAATGCGCTCAACCAAACGCTTTGGCACTCTTAAAATGTCAGGGTTTGTCAATGTTATCGATTCCGAAACCGAACTGCAATTCTCGGCTGTTACATTCCTTTTGAACGACGGCACAGCCGTTGTGACTTATCGTGGAACAGACGATACCTTGGTTGGCTGGAAAGAGGATATGAATATGTGCTTTTTGCCGGTTGTGCCGGCACAACTCAAGGCGGTAGAATATCTCAATACGGTCGCCCAAAAGCACAATGGGAAAATGATTCTCACAGGGCATAGCAAGGGGGGCAATCTTGCCGTATATGCCGCCGTGCACAGTGATGCCGCTATTCGCGAGCGTATTACGGCGGTTTACAGCAATGACGGTCCTGGTTTTGGTAAAAATATTCTCGATGATCCCGACTATGTCGAAATGCGCCCTCGCATCAACAACCTTGTTCCGCAATCCTCGGTTGTGGGAATGCTTTTGGAACACGATGAAAACTTTACGGTTGTCAAAAGCCGCCAAAAAACGGGGCTTTTACAGCACAACGGACTTTCGTGGGAGATTTTGGGCAATTCCTTTGTTCATCTCAAGGATGTTACACCCGATAGCCGAAAGCTTGACCGTACAGTGAATCAATGGATACGCGATATGACTCCCGAGCAAAGAGAAGAATTTGCCGAGGCGGTTTATCAGCTCTTTTCGGTAGACGGAGCGCAAACACTAACCGACCTTGTTGCGGCGCATAAAAAGTGGTTTTCGCACACCAAAAATCTTGACCCCAGGGTGCACGAAACCATACAAAAAATGTTCTCTGAGCTTATTGGTTTTAACAAGGTAAGCAAAATAAAGGATGTGTTCCGCCGCGGAGCGGACAAAAATAAGGAAGAAGCTTTAGAATAAAAAGGAACAGCACAACGGTGCTGTTCCTCTTTTAGTTAGTGTTTCAATTCTGCATATTCTTTTTCGGGTATCTGTTCTTGTGCAGATTCCTTCTGTTTCTGAAGATGAAAATAGATGGCATAAAAAGCAAAAATATATGCAACGAACAATAGAACGACCAAGAGTGGATAGAAAACGGGATGACCTTTTACAAGATTATAAACGATACTGTAAGGTGTTTCGTCGTGGTACATCAAAAACATATAGTTGTAATCCAACAAAAGATTTGCTATGTATGCCGCTATCGAGAAACCGAGAAGAACTCCTACGGTAATGCCGGCATTCTTCCTTTTCATACTAGTCATACCGGAAATGCCTATGTAAAGTGATGCAAATCCGGAAATGGAGTGCGTAATACCGGAAAATACGTTATCCATTGAAAGGGTAGGGTAGGCAGCGTAGTTTTGCGCGGCACCAATGGTTCCGAATACCGCTCCGAGAACACCAAAGATGAAAACAAAATCCAAGCACGCCTCACGAAGTCTGCCCTTACAAAAAGCCGCCATTGGAATGGCGATGAGTTGAATACTGCAAAGAAAGAGGGGAAGAACATATAGCCAATGCATTGCATTTTGTAAACGGATGCAAAGTACAACAATTTTTACAATTTCAAAGCTGTTGATTAAAATGGCGCAAGCGACCAAAACCTTGTTCTTTTCATCAAGTGGAGAATGTTGATATTTTTTGCCGAAAAGAATGGCTAAGGTTACCATAATTGCCATAAATATCAAAACGGTGAGAATATGCTGCCAAGACCAAGCGCCCTCGGCATCGCGTATAAAATGATATTCACCGCCTTCAAATTTTGCTAAACCAAAGAATTCTTTCATAATTGTCTCCTAAATTGCATTATTGCAAACTATTATTTTTCAAGCATAATGCGAATGATCTCTCGGTCGGTTTCCATCATACCGTCGCGTGCCAGCTGTCCTACGTTGCGAATGGTATTCTCAACGCCCTTGGTAACAATGCCGTCGCCGCCAAAAAACTCGCGTCCCGATTTCGCCATCTCCCAGCCCATAAAGCCGGCCTCAACTGCCATAGCAATCTTTGCCGCGCAAGAGGGCTTTGCACCGTCGCAAATGGTGCCCGAAAGAATAGCAACAGCATTAACAAGCGTGTGCGCAATTTCGTGGAATTTTCCACCTTCGAGATAGCAAATGCCGGCACCCGCGCCAACGCCGGCACTGATAGCACCGCAGTAGGCAGAAAGGCATCCAATGCCTGTTTTTTGATGTACGGTAATCAGGTCTGCTACAATCAAGGCACGCAAGAGTTCTTCTTCGCTTCTGCCGGTTTCACGTGCATAAACGATAACGGGAACCGATGCGGTAATGCCTTGGTTTCCGCTCTCCGAAAGAATACAAACAGGGAACTCACATCCGCTCATACGCGCATCCGATCCAGCGGCAGCGTAAGCGCGCGCCTTGTCTTTAACGCTGACGTTTCCGTCCCCCAAAAGCAGTTGACCGATCGATGCACCGTAGGGATTGCGCAAGCCTTCTTCGGCAATATCCATATTCATTTTGATTTGGCGCAAGAGGTAGGGGCGAAGCTCATCGAGTGGTGTATTGTCAGCAAATTCAATGATTTTTTCAACAGACAGAAGAGAACGGTTGATAGCGTTTTTTGTGCTGTTTTTTTGTGCTTCTTTTTCTACGTAACGGTCAATGATACTCTCGCCATTGCGTTCAGCCAAAACGATATTGGTGTGGTATCCCGAAATTTGCACACAAGCGGTGTTCTTGCCACAGCGACCTCTGATTAAAAGGTCAAATGTGCAACTCGATTTGAGTTCCGAAATAACAATCGGCGTTTTTTTAAGATAGGAACGCAGAGAAATGCGTTCATCTTCACCCAGCACCGACAAAAGCTCCAGCTTTTTATCAAATCTCCCCGAAATGATACCTGCCGCAACAGCCGCTTCAATGCCATGCATACCGCCCGTTGCAGGAACGATAACGCTTTTGACGTTTTTGATGATGTTACCGCTGAGCGATATTTCCACCTCGGTCGGGATATCTCCCAATGCATCGCGCATCAGTGCCGCTGCATAGGCAATGGCAATTGGTTCGGTACACCCCATTGCGGGTTGAAGCTCTTCTATTAAAATTGCTTGATATGTGCTGAAAATTTCATTTGAGAGCATAAAATTTTCCTTCCGTTGAGTAAGGCTCGCCCAAAGGCGAGCCCTCTTATTTTATTAGTTTTTGGGGAAACTATCTTTAAGTCCTACAACGCGGTTAAACGTGTTCGGATTTTTGGTATCTTTGCAGAAATAACCCGTACGAACGAATTGGAACTGTTCGCCAGCCTTTGCATCAGCAAGGGAAGGCTCAACCACAGCGTTCTCAAGCTTGGTGAGAGAGTCTGGATTGAGGAAGTCCAAATAGGTCTTGCCTTCGGGAACGTCTGCGGTGTTTTCAATGTTGAACAGACGGTCATAGAGCATAAAGGTAGCGGGAACAGCATATTTGGCGGAGAGCCAATGGATGGTACCCTTGATTTTGCGTCCGTCAGCAGGCATACCGTTGCCGGTTTCAAGGTCTGCTGTTGCGTGAATGCATTTTATCGAGCCATCCTCGTTCTTTTCAATGCCTGCATATTTGATGATATAGCCACCCATCAGACGAACCTCGCCATCGGGCTTGAGGCGGAAGAACTTGGGAGGCGGAACCTCGGCGAAGTCATCGGCATCAATAAAGATCTCGCGCGTCATAGGAACGTCACGCGTGCCGAGCTCAGGCTTTTGCGGATGGTTGGGCAGAGCAAGCATTTCTTCCTTATCTTCGGGGTAGTTATCGATGATGACGCGAACGGGATTGGAAATGCCTACGCGGCGCAAAGAGTTTTCGTTCAAATCGTTGCGAACGCAAGCTTCAAGCTGGCGAACGTCAACGGTGTGGTCGGTGTTGGTAACGCCTGCTTCACGGACAAAGGTGAAGAGTGCCGCAGGAGTATAGCCGCGACGACGCAGACCGCACAAGGTAGGCAGACGAGGGTCATCCCAACCGTCCACATAACCTTCCTCTACGAGCTGACGCAGATAACGCTTGGACATAACCGTGTAGGTGATGTTCATACGACCGAATTCCCATTGATGAGGCTTTGCTTCAAAGCCGATTTTATCCACAACCCAATCATAAAGAGGGCGATGGTTGCGGAATTCGCTGGAGCAGAGAGAGTGCGTAATGCCCTCAAGTGCATCCTGAATGGGGTGTGCAAAGTCATACATTGGATAAACGCACCATTCGTCACCTTGGCGGTGATGATGGATATGCTTAATACGGTAAATGACGGGATCGCGCAGGTAGGGATTGTCCGACGAAGGGTCAATTTTTGCACGCAGAGTACGTGCGCCGTCGGGGAATTCGCCGTTCTTCATGCGCTCAAACAGGTCGAGGTTTTCTTCAACTGTTCTGTTGCGGTAGGGAGATTCCTTGGAAGCTTGTGAGCGGTCAGTGCCCTTGTAGTCGGCAATCTCATCCTTGGTCAGGTCGCAAACGTAAGCGTCGCCTTGCTTAATGAGTTGAACGGCAAATTCGTAGCATTTTCCAAAATAATCAGAGCCGTAATAAACGCCGCCCGTAGGGGTAGCACCCAGCCATTCAAGGTCCTCGCGAATAGAGCGAACGAACTCGTCTGACTCCTTTGCAGGGTTAGTGTCGTCATAACGCAAATTAAACAGACCGCTGTATTTGTTGGCAACGTCTGTGTTGACGCAAATCGCCTTTACCGAGCCGATGTGCAGATATCCGTTGGGCTCGGGCGGAAAGCGGGTGTGGATCTTCAAGCCGGGATTAGCAGTCAGATCCTGATCGATAATATCGTGTATAAAATTCTTTTCAACTTCAGCCATTTTCGTTATCCAAAACCTTTCTTAAAGCCT
>SVQS01000124.1 GCA_015065205.1 Oscillospiraceae bacterium | reverse complement strand
ATTTATTCCATTCACGGGGCAGGCGTGTGCCGCCCCAAATGGGCGACTTTGTTACGCCCGAAAGAAAAAAAGGATACAGTTTTGTCATAGTTATTCCTTTTATCAAAGTTTTTTCAACTTAGCATAAGTAGCCATTAGCTTTTTGGTGCCAACTGTATCAAACATAATTTCATAGAGCGTATCTGCGCCCATTGATTTAACAGAGAGGATTTCTCCTTCGCCAAAATTGAGATGCTTGACACGGTCACCGGGGGCGAACACCTCACGTGTGGTATTGCTTACGGTGGGACGTGCAGGCGTTACGGTCTTGCCAAAAGAGGGAGAAGCCGTCGTACGTGTTGCACTTTCCGAGTAGTAAGTGCGTTTTTGTTGTACGGGCGCGTTGTAATTGTTGTCGTACATACCGTATTGACCGTAAGTATATTCACCGTAGCGGTTTTGCTGGATACGAACATGGTTTGCTTGTCCTTCGTCGAGCTTTTCGATAAGAGATTCGGGAATTTCACTGACGAAGCGAGAGACAGGATTATACATTGTTTGTCCGTAAAGGAGACGGTTGCGTGTGTGCAGGATGTAGAGCTCCTTTTTGGCACGTGTAATAGCAACGTAAGCAAGACGCCGTTCTTCTTCCATCTCGGTCTGTCCTTCGGTGATCGTCTGCATACCGGGGAAGAGTCCTTCTTCCATACCCGGCAAAAAGACCACGGGAAACTCCAAACCTTTAGCACTGTGTACCGTCATCATCACAACGGCATCGGCAGTCTCGTCATAGCGGTCAACGTCCGCCACAAGTGCGGTCTCCTCCAAAAATCCGGTGAGTGAGGGCTCGTCGTTGTCTTGCATATATTCGAGAATTCCCGATTTGAATTCATCCAAGTTTTCAAGGCGTTCTGCTTCCTCGGGACCTGCGGCTACGAGCATTTGACGGTAGCCTGTCTTTTCAAGCACCAGGTCAAACAAAGCATCCAAGGGGGTACTTTGGGCAAGGTGGGAGAGGTCATTGATGATGGCGGCAAAGTTTAAAAGTGTAGTCGCGCTATTCTTGAGTGCAACAAAGGAGTCGGCGCGCTCAATAACCGAGAATTGACTGCATTCCTGCTCGGCGGCAATTAAGGCAATCGTTTCAAGTGTTTTGGCACCAATCTTGCGGCGCGGCTCGTTGATGATACGCGCAAGGCGTGTGTTGTCGTCGTGGTTGCTGATGAGCTGGAGATATGCCACAACGTCGCGAATTTCCTTGCGGTCGGTAAAGCGTGTGCCGCCAAGGACGCGGTAAGGAACAGCCGCGCGTGCAAAGGCTTTTTCAATGCTTTGGGATTGCGCGTTTGTGCGATACAGAATGGCAAAATCGCGATAGGTTGCCTCTTTTTTGGCTACCGCGCGAGAAACGGTGTCAACAAGATAGCGCGCTTCCATATTTTGGTCGTCGCAAAGCTTGAGTCGTATTTTAGAGCCTGCCCCCGAGGAAGTCCAAAGGGTTTTGCCCTTGCGTCCGCGGTTGTTGGAGATAACAGCGTTTGCCGCATCCAAAATGTTACCCGTCGAGCGATAATTCTGCTCGAGCTTGATGATTTTAGCATCGGGAAAGGTCTTATCAAAGGCGAGGATATTCTCAATGGTCGCTCCGCGGAAGCGGTAAATGCTTTGGTCGTCGTCACCTACGACCATCAAATTACGCGTTGCGGGATTGGTTAAGAGAATCGTCAGCTGCATTTGCGCCACGTTGGTATCCTGAAATTCATCCACGCATACGTAGCGAAAACGACGTTGATATGCCTCGCAGATTTCGGGATGGCGACGCAAAAGCAGAACGGTCTGCATAATGATGTCGTCAAAGTCGAGCGCGTTGGATTCGCGCAGATAGCGCTGATATTCCTCATACACGCGCGCCACCTGCTTTTGTCGGTAGTCTTGACCTGCCTCAAGGGCGAACGCGTCGGGCGAGAGGAGCTTGTCCTTTGCGTGGCTGACGGCATTGACGACCGTTTTGACAGATAGGAGCTTTTCATCAATATTGAGCCGCTTCATAGCGGCAAGCATTGCCTTTTTGGTGTCGTCTGCATCGTAAATGGTAAATCCGGGGCGGTAGCCCATTCTCTCGCCGTGCTGACGCAGAATACGCACGCAGATAGAGTGGAAGGTGCCTGCCCAAATGTCGGTGGCGGTGTGTTCCTCATCGGGGAACATTCGAGAGAGGCGTTCCTTAATTTCGTTAGCCGCCTTATTGGTAAAGGTGATAGCAAGCACGCGGTAGGGCTCGCAGGTATTGTTGGCAAATTGCGGCAGAATGTGCTCGCGAATTGCTTCGGGTTGAAGCATCATTGCGCGCTCAAGCTCGGCAATGCGCGCTTCGTCTGTTCCGTAAGGAACATAATCACTGAAATAGGCATTCCCGTAGCGAATGATAAAGGCAATGCGGCGAACAAGAACGGTGGTTTTTCCGCTGCCTGCACCTGCAAGGATCAGTAGCGGATTGTTAACGGTGAACACCGCCTCGCGCTGACGCTCATTCAATTCCTGGAAGGCTTTGTCAAACAGTCGGCGCTTGACAGACAGATAGCGTTGTTGGGTAGAGGTTTGCATAAAGACCCTTTCTTAAGTAAGGTTTACAATAGACGTGATCAGCCAAACGACAAGGCAAACGGCCGCCACGGGAGAGAGCATACTTTCCAAAAGTGTGGTGGGCAATTGCTTGATCGGAAGCGCTGTTGTGTAATTGGAAGAAATATTCTTTTTTGCGTGTAGGTGGTAGATCTTTCGTGCTTCTCCTGCAGCAAAAGCCGCAAAAAGCAAGAACAGAACCACCACGCAAAAGATAAAGATTTCGTTGCTGCCCGCATTGACGTAGAATGCAGACAGATAGGGTTGTCCAAACAGGCAGAATACGTTATAGCAAATGTGTAATAGAATGGGAGCGAGGAAGGAGCGTGTTGTATACATCGCCGCTGCCAACAGCAGTCCCAAAAAAAAATAGGTGAGAAAATGCGCAAAGGAGAAATGCAACATTGCAAAAAGAAGTGCACTTGCTATGATGGAGACACCCACGCCGCGCTTTTCGTACTCCGAGCAAAGGATAGAGCGATAGGTCAGCTCCTCTCCAACAGCAGGCAGAAGCGCATACGCCAAAATTGCATAGGCCGTTTGGGCAGGGGTTCCTGTGCGAGCGACAAAGGTGTCATAAAGGGTAAAGTTTCCTTCAAGCGAGCGGATTCCGCCCGTCAAAATTGAGGTCAAAAGGCTTCCCGCAATCATGACTACCAAGAGGTAAAGCAAGAACGGAATATGTGAAAGTCGCGGTGTGCGCAAGCGGATGCGCTCGGCAAAGCTTTCTCCTCGCAGCTTGCAATAAAGAATAGCGGGAATGATGAAAATGAGCACCTGTATTAGAATAATACCTACAAATTCGCTATTTCGGTCAAGGAGCCGTGCATCTATCAGGCGCGAGAGAAGTAAGAGTACAAAGTTGCACAGCACCAAAAGAAGCGGCGCGTGCAGAGGCTTGAGAGCGCCGTCTATGCCCCCGCCCAATCGACGGGAGCCGTTCATCAGTCGTTCGTATATCGGCTTCCAACCTTTTGTGGGGGTGGATTCGTTTTTTGGGGGAGCGCTTACTTTTTCTTTTTCTTTGGGTTGATTTTCGCTTTTCACTGTTTCGGAGCAATGGTATTTACCGCGCTCGGTAAAGAGCCAGTCCACAGGTAGGTCGTGTGCCTCGGTGGGCACGCTTTTGAGTAGCATTGGGGCATATGTTGCGCCAACCGTTATACCGGGAAAGGTGGAAAGATAACGGTCGTAATATCCTTTGCCGTAGCCGATGCGGTTGCCCGAGAGGTCGTAAGAGAGTGCGGGAACGACGCAAAGCGCACGTTCGTCGGGCACGCATACGGGCGCATCCTCGGGCGGCTCGGGAATTCCGTAAGCACCCGGAGACAACTTCTGTCCTTCGGGCAGAACATAAAATTGCATCGTATTGGTTTCCTTGTCACAACGTGGAAATGCGATGGGGAGTCCACGCTTTCGCGCTACGTGTGCCAATGGGAGAAGGTTGATTTCGTTCTCAAGTGGCGCGTAGATGAGGAGCATAGATGCATTTTTGAAGAGCGGGGAGTCTATAATCCCCACGGCAATATCGCGGTCGAGCTCTTTTCGTTCTTCGCGTGAAAATTCCGCACGCTTTTGCAAAAGAACACCGCGTAGTGTGATTTTATCCATCATCAGTCGGCAAGAATAGCAGAACGCAGAGCATTTGCTACGTCCTTGCCTTTGAGGGCTTCAACAAGCTCAAGACCAAAGTCAATAGCAACACCCATACCTACCGCGGTGATGATCTTTCCGTCAACAGCGATGTTTATTCCCTTGGGTTGCAGAATGGCACCCTCGAGGTATTCTTCAAAACCGGGGAAGCAGACGGCTACTTTGCCTTTTAAATATCCGCGTTTGCCAAGCACCATAGGGGCGGCGCAAATAGCGGCAACGTAAGCCCCCGAGTTGATGGCGGTACGCAATGCCGCATCAACGGTGCGCGACTCGTCAAGGTGACGTGTGCCGGGCATACCGCCGGGGAGAATGATCATTTCGGGCTTGGAATCACGGAACATCGTATCGGGAATATCCGCGCCGACCGCTATACCGTGCGCGCCAACAATGGTATCGCCGCCACCAACGCCAACGGTGGTGACGTCGCATCCTGCGCGGCGCAAAAGGTCAAGAGGAGCCAGTGCCTCTACTTCTTCAAATCCGTTTGCTAAAAACATATAAATCATAACAATCTCTCCTTTTACTGAATTCCTGCGGTCAGCTTGATGAGCAATTTGATGCTGTCGGGCTGAACCTTTGCCTCGTGTGCTGCACGGTTGCGGTGAATCTCGCCGCACTTGGTGCAACGATGAATAATAACATATCCTTTTCGGGCGTCGGGCTCGGTTCTGATGGGTTCCATTTGACCGCCGCAGGTGTTGGCGCGGTCGCCGGGGTTGACGTCTACGTGCAAGGACCAGAGGCAAAAAGGGCAGTGGTTGCGCGAGGTAAAGCCCAGGGGCTCGACCTCTTTGCCGCAATGTGCGCAAATAAAGCCGCTATCATTTTTGCTAAAGCGTTTCTGTTCCATAAACGGTCCCTCCGACACATAATTATCTATTCTAATAGTAACATAAAAACATATAAAAGTCAAGCAACAAACCCAAAACAGTGCAATTTTTTATACATAAAAAATTGAAAAAACTTGGCAAAAGACTCTTGACAAAAGGTAAAAAATGGATTATAATAGAATTAGAACTATTCTAATTCGAAAAGAGGAAAGAAAAATGACAAGACAAAGAGAGCTTATCATCAATATTTTAAAGCAATCCGACCGCCACTTGACAGCTGACGAAATTTTCTTTTTGGCAAAGCTGAAAATGCCGTCCATCGCTATGGCGACCATTTATAATAATCTCAACGCAATGAACGAGGCAGGTCTTGTCAAGCGTTTACATATCGACGGCGTTGCCGACTGTTTTGACAAAATTATGGAGCCCCACGACCATCTGCTCTGTGACAAATGCGGCAAGATTTCTGATATCAAGCTCCAATCCCTGACCGAAACATTGGAGGCTGAAATCGGCACACAAATTGACGATTACGAGCTGACGGTTCATTACGTTTGCCCCGAGTGCAAGAGCGGTGCTCGCAGAAGATAAGATTTAGCAGTCTGCCTTGGGGCAGACCGCTATCGATATTCGCCTGCGGCGATCGATATGTGC